>JBDLUR010000049.1:0-3458 GCA_039805205.1 Bacteroidota bacterium | reverse complement strand
AAAACCCGTACAATTGCCCTGAAAAGAGTATTTAACGGTTAATCATTCCAGAGCTCATTATCAAACATTTAATCCCCTGGGGTTTCAATATGAAAAAGCTGAAAATAACTAAAGTAAAAAGTGTAATTGACCGTCCGGAACGTCAGAAAAGAACCATGGAAGCTCTTGGTTTAAAGAAACTGAATGCTACTGTTGAGTTGGAAGCAACGCCACAGATTCTTGGGATGGTTAGAAAAGTTAATCACCTTGTAAAGGTTGAAGAAATTTAGACAATCCCTGTTGTCTATTTATAAATTTATAGCATACGAGTGGTCTCAGGGGACTGCGTTGAGTAAAAAATTATACAATGAATTTACACAATTTAAGGCCAGCTAAAGGAGCAACTAAGAAATCCAAGAGAATTGGTCGTGGTGAAGCATCAGGACATGGTGGAACATCTACAAAAGGTAATAAGGGTGGACAAAGCCGTGCAGGTTATAAAAGTAAGAAGAGCCATGAAGGTGGACAGATGCCTATCCAGCGTAGGATACCTAAGGTCGGTTTCAAAAATATCAGCAGGGTAGAATACAAAGTATTTAACCTCGGTCAGGTAGAAACACTTGTTGAGAAATATGGCCTTTCTGATTTCAGTATGGAGAATCTTTATGGTAATGGTTTGATAAACCGAACTGATAAAGTTAAAATTCTAGGTAATGGTGCAATTACTGGAAAATTGACTTTCAGGGTTAATGCCGTTAGTGAAAAAGCAAAGGCTATCATCGAAGCAGCAGGTGGAACTGTTGAAATAATCAAATAATTTCCGATATTTAGTAGCCAAAACTATTAGATTGACAACGGATAAAAATATTTTCCAGTGAAGAAGTTCATTCAAACCGTTAAGAATATCTGGAGCATAGATGAATTAAGAAGCAAGATTACCGTAACCCTTTTGCTTATACTTATCTATCGCTTTGGTTCTCATGTTTCCCTTCCGGGTATAGATCCTAATAAGTTGGATCTTGAAAGTGCCAAAAAAGGTCTTCTAGGCCTTTTTGATACTTTTGCTGGTGGTTCATTTTCCAATGCTTCAATCTTTGCATTGGGTATAATGCCCTATATCTCGGCTTCCATCTTTATGCAACTGATGACAATTCTTGTTCCTCAGATGCAAAAAATTCAAAAAGAAGGAGACAGCGGAAGAAAAAAAATCAATAACTGGACACGTTACCTCACTGCTATCGTTACTGTTTTTCAAGCAGCTGCTTATGTTGCATATCTGAAAAACGTGAGCAGAGATGCCATGATTGAGGCATATCAGCCTTATTTCTGGTTGTCAACTGTAATTGTACTCACTGCAGGTACATTATTTGTAATGTGGCTTGGAGAGAAAATACAAGATAAAGGTCTTGGTAATGGTACTTCAATCATCATTATGGTTGGTATCTTAGCTCGTCTCCCTCAATCCTTCATCGGAGAATTTGCTGCTAAGCAAGTAGGCGGTGGTGGAGGCTTACTTGTTTTCCTGGTTGAAATTGCATTCTTAATTGCAATCATCCTTGGTCTCATCTTGCTCGTTCAAGGTGTTCGCAAAGTTCCTATCAGCTATGCTAAGCAACTTGTTGGAAGTAAGTCAATGACAGGTGCAAGACAATTTCTCCCACTTAAAGTAAATGCATCTGGTGTAATGCCGATCATCTTTGCCCAGGCAATCATGTTTTTGCCTACATTGGCTTCATTCACCAATTTAGAATCAGGAAAAGGCCTGGCCCGAATCTTCAACGATCCTAGTAATGTTTGGTATATGACTATTTATGTTGTCATGGTTATTGCCTTCACATTCCTTTATACTGCACTTATATTTAACCCTAAACAGATGGCAGACAGCCTGAAGCAGAACAATGGATTTATCCCAGGTGTTAAGCCAGGTCAGCCAACTGCAGATTATATTGGTCAGGTTATGGATCGCATAACATTACCTGGTGCAATATTTCTTGCTGCCATTGGTATTCTCCCAGGAATAGCTCAACAATTAGGGGTAACACAATCTTTTGCATCTTTCTTTGGTGGTACATCTCTCCTGATTATGGTTGGTGTTATCCTTGATACACTCCAGCAGATCGAAACACATCTTTTAATGCGTCAGTACGATGGATTAATGACAGGTGGAAGAATACAGGGCAGACAAACCGCATCACCAACTGAACTTTAAATGATTCGGATCAAATCCAACGCTGAAGTTGAGTTGATCCGCGAGAGTGCATTACTCGTAAGTGCTACACTCGCTGAATTGGCTTCAATGCTTAAGCCTGGTATATCAACGTCGATGCTCGACAGACGTGCAGAGGAGTTTATCAATGATAACAAGGCTGTACCATCTTTCAAAAACTACCGAGGATACCCCTATGCAACTTGCATTTCAGTAAATGATGCTGTTGTTCATGGGTTTCCCAACAGCAAGGAACTCAAAGAAGGTGATCTTGTTTCTATCGATGTAGGTGTTTTTAAAAATGGTTTTCACGGAGACAGTGCATATACATTTGGACTTTTACCTGTTCCAGATCCACATCAGTTGCTGATGAGCGTTACCCGTGATTCTTTGTTACTTGGAATTGAAAAAGCAATTTCTGGCAATCGTGTTGGTGATATTTCATTTGCCATTCAAGACTTTACAGAGCGGAAACATAACTTTGGCGTTGTCAGAGAGTTGGTTGGTCATGGTTTGGGAAAACAACTACATGAGGATCCCCAAGTTCCCAATTATGGCAAAAAAGGTTCTGGTCCAAAATTGAAAGATAACATGGTTATCGCCATAGAACCGATGATCAATATGGGTACAAGGGATGTGATCTATGATGCGGACGGATGGACTGTAAGAACAAAAGATGGCTCATTTTCTGCACACTATGAACATACTATTTGTATAAAGAAAGGTAAAGCTGATGTTTTATCGAGTTTCAACCCCATTATTGCTGCAGAAAAACAAAATACCCTCCTGCTGAGTGATTATTAAACATATTTAGATTTAATTCTAATAACTAACTTTAGAGGATGAAAAAACAATTTTTCGTCCTCTTTTTTTTACCTGTTTTAGCATTCTCACAACAATCAGAAGTATATAAGGTCAGAGATTTCAGGGTTAAAAACGAATCTGTTTTATTGAATCACTTTAAAGAGTTTCTACAGATCCCGAATATTGCCTCTGACTTGCCCAATATTTTAAAAAATGCCGCTTGGATAAGTAATTTAATGCAGTCTAAGGGTATTGCCAATGTTCAATTGCTTTCACCAATTACACCGGATAAGCCACCTGCAGTTTATGGGGAAGTTATAACCCCTGGGGCCACAGAAACTGTTGTTTTTTATGCACATTACGATGGCCAACCTGTTGATTCAACGAAATGGACTAATGGATTACATCCCTTTAAGCCACAACTCACCAGTAATTCACTGATTAAAGACGGAAAAATAATTCCCTGGGA
>JBDLUR010000048.1:0-8910 GCA_039805205.1 Bacteroidota bacterium | reverse complement strand
TTGATCAATTTGCTCCTTCTCTTTCACCTTCAAACGCAACTCGCTCTCTCTTTCATTTAAGGTATTGCGCAAATTGTAATAAGACTGATCAGCTTCATTCAAGATCTTCCCATCATCCTCTTTTCTGCGGTACAAGTCGAGCAATTCTGCTTCAATTGTTTGCAATGTACCAGCAGTTTCACTGATAGTCGTATTGGCTTCAGTCAATTGTGCAGCACTGCTCTCAATCTGCTTCTTCAATTCCTCAAGTTGATTCTTCTTGAATGAAGATTCTTGCTTGATTGCATTGAGCTTACTTTGTTGCTTAGCCAATGAAATATTTGATTCATTGTATTGGGCATTGATAGCATTGTAAGCCATCTCAGCCGCTGCATAATCAGCTTCTACTGCCTGAATTTGTTCAGACATAGCTGCCAACTCTATATTAAACTGCTCAAGTGCATTACGATCTGTTTGAATGCTTTGTCTGCTCACCTCTAATTGCTGAGACATTTCCTTGATGCGGTTTTCAGCAGAAACATCAGCACTATGCAAAGAGTCGATTCTGTTTTGTACACCAAACGATTTGTTTGTTAACTCCTGAATCAAACGCTGTGTTTCAGCGATATTCTTCTCCTGCAATTGGTTGTTATACTCTAGCACCTCGTTGTGCTTAGATTGAATATCGGCCTTGATCGAATTCACAATTGTCTCTTGCTCTTCAATTTCAGCGACCAATTTTTCTAAGTTCTTAGCTCGACCAATTTTCTTTCCTTCGAACAACCCTACACTACCACCAGTAAGGGCGTATTTACCTTTCACATATTTACCATGACGCTCCAAGATGATGCTTCCGTTTGCATTTTCTAATGCAGATTCATCTTCAGCAATCAACACATTACCCAAAAGATATTTAACCAGGTTCGCGTATTTCTGGTCATACTCTACAATGTCTGTCGCTGCAATTGTTCCAGCAATGACATGTGGAGCAACAGATTTATCACCAAATTCAGTATTGAGTTTATCCAATAAGAAGAAGTTGGCTTTACCCTTTTTATTTGCATCCAACAAATGAACCGCTTGAAGTCCCTCTTTCAAATCACTCACCACATAATAGTTGAGGTAAGGTTCTAGCACATTCTCAACAGCAGCACGGTATTCTTCTTTTACATAAAGGATATCAGATAGAATTGGCGATGCATGGTTCCATCCTGTATTCTTGTGTAAGAATTTCACACTCTCAGGATAACCTTCCATTGAATCTACCAAGCTCTTCAACAAGGCATGCTCGTTTTTCTTGGCATCCAACTTTCTGCTTTCATCAGCCAAGTGCGTACGCAAATGTTCCAACTTTGCTTGCGCGTCTAAGATCTGTGCCTTAACCGACTCATGTTGCTCTTGAAGTTGTTGCAATTTTTGCTTTGCCTCACCTAGAGCAACGTTATTTTGATCACGTTGTGCTGTTAGTTCTGTCAATTGAGTAGCACGCTGAGCTTTTTCATCATTGATGTGCTGGATAGATTTTTCCAGGTTCATCAAAGAAGTATCACGAATTGCTACATTCTTTTCCGCTTCAAACTGACTCCTTTGTAGGACCTGATTCTTTCTTCTAAGTTCATCAACCAATCCTCTTTTAGCATCAAATGCCGCCCTATTAGATTCTACAGTTTGTTTGATTTGATCGATAGATGTTTGTAATGCTACAAGCGCAGCTTCCTCATCAACAATCTGCTTTTCAGAGAATTGAATACTCTCTTCTAGTCCCGCTGATTGCCCCCCTGCTTTTGAAAGAAAATCATTGAGTGATGTTTCTTTCTCCTTCAAGTATTGCAAACGCTGTTGCGCAAGACTCTTGTCGTTTTCCTTGCTGCGGATATTGTTCACCAATTCATTGAAAGTTTGTTGCATTTGCTGCAACGCCTTCTCCTGTTCAACGAATTCGAGTTTTTGTTTTTCAAGATCTGCTTCTTCGGTTCCGATCTTGGTATCAATTTCTAATTTACGATCTGATTCAGTCTGCTGTTGTTCAGTCAGCTCTTTGTATTGGATATTGAAACCCTCTAAAGCAGCCTTGGCTAATTCGATTGATTTAACCTTGTACTCTTTTTTTATTTCGTAGTATTTCTCCGCCTTCTTAGCCTGACTCTCTAATGTTTTCAACTGGTTGTTGATCTCAAACAAAAGGTCTTCAATACGGGCCAAATCCTGTTCAGTAGCATCTAATTTAAGTTTGGCTTCCTTCTTTCTGGTTTTGTAAATGCTGATACCTGCGGCTTGTTCCAGCATTTTACGTCGACTGTTTTCTTTATCCTTGATGATATCGTCAACCATACCCAATTCCATGATGGCATAACTATCTGTGCTCACACCGGTATCAAGGAAAAGATTATGGATGTCTTTCAAACGACATTGTACATCGTTTAAACGATATTCACTTTCACCACTTTTGTAAAACTTACGGGTAACGGTTACTGTATTGAATTCAGTCGGTAATAAATTCTTAGTATTCTCGAAGGTGAGACTTACTTCCGCCAATCCACTTGGATTTCTGGTCTTGGAACCATTGAACACCAAACTCTCTAAATTCTCACTTCTCAGGTTGCTTATTTTATGCTCACCAATAACCCAGCGGATGGAATCCACAATATTACTCTTACCGCATCCATTAGGACCGATAATACCTGTAATTCCTTCGTCAAAATTAACGACAGTCTTATCTGCGAAACTCTTGAACCCCTTGATTTCTAAACTCTTTAATCTCACAATCTTTCATTTTAGTCGAGCGTCAAATATAAGACTTGAGAGGGAGTGGATTTCCACTAGTTATTCACATTTTACGGTTAAGCGTCAACCCCATATCTCAACCCCATTTGCTCACGGATGCGGTCCAAAGTCTGCATTAATTCAATAGTATCGGATAAGGTCCAAACTGGACTTTCTGTTAAACCCTGGCGCAGGCATTCATTAACATGATGAGTTTCGTGCTGGTAACCAAAACCAGGATCTGTTTCAGTAGGAATTGAAGTAAGTGTATCAACCAGCCCTGTATAATATTGAATTTTTGAAGAGGGTTTATAAAAACTATTGGTCATCCTTATTCTACCTCCAGTTCCAAAAATATCGGCATCTGTTTCCAAGCTTGTGGTAAATGTGGCATACAAATTGGCAGATTGACCATTTTTGTACTTGAATAGAATTGAACACTGCTCATCTACTCCAGTTGAGGCAGGAATCATGTGCGCCATAATTTCATCTGGAACACCCATTAAGGACTGCGCCAAGAAAACGGGATAAATTCCAATATCCAACAAGGCCCCACCTCCTAATGCAGGATCATATATGCGTTGTGGCATTGGCGGCAAGGGCCTGAAACCAAAATGCGCTAACACTCCTTTTATTTCACCAATTTTTCCTTCACCCAACATTTCCTTCACTTTCAAATAATGAGGCAAGAACCTTGTCCACATTGCTTCCATCAAAAAAACCTTTTTGGTCCTGGCCAGTGCCACCATCTCCTCTGCTTGTTTACTATTAATAGCAAATGCTTTTTCACACAAGACTGCTTTACCATGATTGAGACACAAAAGGGTATGTTCATGATGGTGGCTATGCGGACTAGACACATAAATCACATCCACTTCATCAAATTTCACTAGTTCTTCATACGAACCAAATGCATGAGGAACATTAAATTCTTCAGCAAAGGACTTTGCTCTGCTCAAATCACGAGCCGCAACTGCTACAAGCTCAGCGCCTTCAACTAATTTTAAATCAGCTGCAAATTTCTTTGCGATACGTCCGCATGCTATAATGCCCCATTTTATAGTTCTCATTTATAAAGTTTTATATTTTAGGTTTTAGGTTATCGGTTAACAGCTTTCCCGCCGTGGCGGGTTAATGTTCAACTATTTTGCTCTCTTCTTCAACTCAGTCAACTCAAACGTCATCGCCCTCCCAACCGCAACGCCGTTTTTATAGGATATGACGCGGAGCTTGGTTGCATCAACTGGCATCTCAAGTGATTTGCCAGAATAAGATGGGTAATAATTATCAGGGAAAGAATTGTCAAAACTATAATGCACATCTACTCCAGGCACTTCCACATCGAAATCAATGAGTAGTCGGCTATTAGGCGCTTTCTTCACCTTAACCACCGGCTCATACATACTTGGCGCATATTTCTTATTCGAAACTTCAAATCGCTTGAAATGATTCTCCACCCTTGGAATAAAATTATTCCAGTTCATGTTGGCCTTAGGAGTCCACAATGCTTCTGCAATAGCAAAACCTCTTGGCCAAACCATGTAGCGCATGTGCCTCATGTTGTAAATCTGTTCTGTCCATATGTTAGCCTGACCACCTTTTATTAATTTGGGATCAACCCCAACCGGGACTGGATCAAATTGGTAAGTTTTCTTCAACCGCAATGATGAATACACAGGAGGTTCGAAGGCAGCATCTCCTTGCATATAATCTACATAAACAAATTCTGATGGGGTCATCACTACTTCATGTCCCATTTTAGCCGCTTCAATGCCGCCCTTCATCCCTCTCCAACTCATCACTGCGGCAGACTTGACCAAACCGCCATCTAAAATCTCATCCCACCCAATCATTTTTCTACCCTTGGCAGTCACAATTTTTGATACTCGTCCCACAAAATAACTCTGCACCGCATGCATATCCTTCAAGTTTTCACGGACCATCAATTCTTTAATTTGTGGACTCTTTTCCCAAAAGTTCTTGGCACACTCATCACCACCCATGTGAATGTATTCAAAAGGGAAAAGGGAGGCGACTTCCTCAAAGACTTTATCAAGGAAGGTGTAGACTCTCTCATTAGCGGGACAAAGTGTATTGTCGATGCGGGCAGTAAACTTACCCCCAGCATGCCAATCCATGAACCCATCACCAGAATTCACAACATAAGTACCAGGTGTACAAGACAAATCTGGGTAAGATGCCACAGTCGCCATAGAGTGACCAGGCACATCAATCTCCGGCAAGATATCAACGTATCTTTCTTTGGCATATTTCACCAACTCCTTGATGTCTTCCTGGGTGTAAAATCCACCATAATCTCTTGGCTCATTAGGACCAGGTGGCGTAAAGGAATGGAAGCGACCCTCCTTTTTTACATTCCATGCACCCACGGTTGTCAACTTCGGATAACTCTTGATTTCTATCCTCCAACCCTGATCGTCCGTCAGGTGAAAATGCATCAAATTGTACTTGTATTTCGCCATGTCGTCAATCATCTCCATCACCTCTTTTTTGGTAAAAAAATGACGAGAGACATCCAGCATTTGACCCCTCCAACCAAAGCGAGGAACATCCTTAATTTCTACTACAGGTATACTCCACTTTATATTGGTAACCAATGTTTTACTTTCAATTTGATAAGGCAATAATTGAAGCAAAGATTGGAGTCCGTAAAACAACCCAGCCGGCTGGTTAGCACTAATCTCTACATCCTCATAACCCACCTTCAAACGGTATCCTTCTTTACCCAATCCAAGCTCCGGGACCAGCTTAAAATGAATGGCATTTTTAGAAGGAGCAGAACCAATCTTAAGTTCAAAACCTGCCGCTCTTTTCAACTCTTGGTTCAACATACCGGCTATCCTTTTTACTTCAGAATCGGACCCAGTAACAACAATCGATGTTGTCGGAGTAACCACAAACTCACCCGAACCCAACCTCAGTTCCGCTGGCTGTGGGATGATGTTGATTTTCTGCTGTGCAAATGCCGGGCAAATGGCCACAAAAAAGAGGATCAAAAAGAAAAGCTTTTTCATGCGACAAGTTTAGAAAAGCAATTTAAGACTAATAAAAAGCCTAATTGAAGTTGTGGAAAATTCTTTTTCGGTCTTCCATAGCTTGATTAGACTTGTGGTAAATTTCTATTAAAATAACCTCCTGTAGATCCGGTATCCAAGTATAAATGATTCTAAAACCTGAGTAAGCCCCTCTTCCATTAAAAGAAGCACTCGCGATTTTTTTAATTTTTATCACAATCGTTTTTAATCCAAGACTATTTATTTCATAAGAAAAGGGTGGCCTCGCGAAGGGATAAACCATAATTACTCTTTCAATTTTCTCAAGATCCTTTTCAATAGTTGGATATTTCTTTATCAACTTTTTTATATCCCTTTCAAACTCGGGCAATCGTTTAATATTCATGTTCCTCATCTTCATTATAATACCTCACAGTAAACGGACTTTCTCTATAAAAAGCCATTTCAAAACTTATAACATCGCCTTCTTTGGTAGCCAAATAAGGCATATCCTTCTTAGCATATTCATTAATTTTATTTGTAGTCCAATTACCCATCTGCTCTATTACATGATCAATCACTTCTTTCTCACTAGCCTTCAAATAATGAAGATTAGATTGTTCTAATGGAATAAATCTATTTATGAAGGAACCTTGAAATTTAGTTTTCACTTTCTTGATCGCTCCGTCTTCAATCATTTTATCCAAAACTTGAATTAATTCTATTGGATGTGGACCAAATGGCTGTTTTTTATACGTCATGCCCGATAAATGCTCCTCATACAATTCATAAAAGTTGAAGTCGGCGAAATACATTAACCTGCAAATTTGCGATTCACCAATATTTGCCTTTCCTGCAGTTTTTTCAAGCAAATACAACAAAACATTTTGAAGTTTCTGCATATTCAAGACAGGTTCTGGAATTCTCTCCTTTTTCAAAACAGGCAAATCGACTTCATTAACCATACTAAGTCCTTGTTGCTTTGAATAAGCATTAGACAAAAACTCATCAACAGAAAACTCCATTAGATTTGCGATTTGAAAGAACTCCGTCAACTCTAAACCTCGCTTACCTGCTTCAATTTGGACCATCACAGGTCTTGACACACCAATCATCTTTGCCAACTCTTCTTGAGACAAACCCTTTTGTTTACGAATATCAGTCAGTCTTTTTCCTATTTGTGCTCGTGTCAGTGATAAATTCATAAATCAAAATTAAAGCTCAAATTTACCAAATGTTTGCTTTTAAAACACTTATTAGTTTGTTTTTAAAACAATCTAGGCTCGTTTTTTCCTCCCGGATAATCCAATAGCCCACAAGCCATTCATCATTTTAACATCTAACCTATCAGCAAAGAGAGTAATTTGCATCCTCAAACGTTTAATATGAAAAAGATAGTTTTATCGGCTGTGTTGCTAGCTGCAGGAATTGTGGCTTTTGCACAACCCAAAATAGTTGAAAGGGCGATTGTGAAAGCCAAGACAGAAATCACTTTCCCTGAGAATTTTAGCTTTGGTGGACCTGGCGGACCAGGTGGTGGTGGCGACGGCCCTCCCGGTGGATTTACCATGCCACGCGATATGGAAACTACAACAACAATGACGTATAGTCCGGATTACATGAAGATTGAAAGTCTTTCTGATTTCGGTAACAACGTTGTGATCACTGATAGAAAGAAAAAAGTAACTACTACCCTTATCGAGGCCATGGGTAGAAAAACAGGTTGGTTCACCAGCGATGCAGAAGCTGAAGCTCAAGCACGCAAACAAGACTCTACAAGGAAAGCCAGAAGAGATTCATTGGCTGAACTTGGGCTGACTTTCACCGACAACAAACCTGAATTGATCTATTCAGATGAGACTAAAAAAGTATCGGGATATACTTGCAAAAAAGTAACCATCAAAACAAAGGGACAAAACGGACAAGTTACTGAAAACGTTATTTGGTATAACCCAGACTTCAAGCTTGCTGCATCTTCAACAGCTGCATCTGCTAATGGAGGTGGATTTGGTGGTGGCGGAAGAGGTCGTATGTCGATGATGTCTGGAGTTCCAGGCCTAGATCAAATTGAAGGCTTTCCCATGGAATACGAATCAACTGCGCCAAGTGGTTTCAAAATTCATATGGTTGTCTTGAAATTTCAAGCAGACCCAGCAATTGACGAAAAAACATTTGAAGTCCCTAAAGGCTTCGACGTTAAACCACAAAGCACTTTCGAAGGACAGGGTGGAATGAGGATGATATTTAGGAGTGGCGGTAACTAATTTTATTTAGGTAATTGCGAGAGGGGTGGTATGATTCATTTCTACCACCCCTCTCTCATTCCGCTTCGCGGAACTCGGAGCCCCTCCTATTCTAGGAGGGGAGTTTTTTTAAGATACCGCATGGTATAAAGCATTCCCCTATTATAACTCATCATCCCCTCGGGTTGGTTGTTGAAGTTTAAGAAGCCGGTGTAAAACCAGGTAACAAATTTATCAACCGGACCATAATATTTCTCAGCAAAGACCTTGTAATCTGCAAGGTCTTTTTTTATACGCGGCGATAAGCTTTCTATGTTCTGTTTTGCTAACGTAGAATCAAACCTGCGCAATGCCCTATTGGCGTATAAGAACATTTCAAGGTTCGCTGAATATTGCAATACACTATCACCAGAATGCATCGCAGCTAAATACCCAATGAAATTAGCCTCGCTCTCTTTGGCATATCCCAATTGATGAGCCACTTCATGCACAGCGATATAAGGCAACATGAAATCAGGCATGTGATCATTGATCTGCGCCTCTCCAGTAAAGGGATTATAATAACCCCCATATCCCATGTAATTACCAATCACACCAAAAAGGGATGATTTGAAAGAGGATGGATGGTAGGTTAATTGGGGATATAGTTTTGAAAGATTTGCGTAGGCTGTCGAGATGAAGTTATTATCGTTGTCTTCATTCGTCCCTTGTCCCTCGTCCCTCGTCCCATTCAAATTTCCCGACAAAGAGAATTTATTCGCTTCCCTAAGTGTATACTCCGCAAACGCAACAATCTCCTCTTTCTTCACCTCTCCTCGTTCTAATTTAAACTGCTCAGGGATGGATGTTCGGTAATAATTAAAGCCCCATAAAAAATGAAACGCCAACCAAACAATAGAAGCGACTGTAAA
>JBDLUR010000047.1:0-3213 GCA_039805205.1 Bacteroidota bacterium | reverse complement strand
TGATACTCATGGGTATTGTTCAAATGCTTCTTTGGTGATGGATTGAAATTGAACAAGATCACCTGCTTGTAAAAAGCTGCAAGGCTCTTTTGTTTTATTGAATAGATTGATAGGGGTTCTTCCTAAAATGTTCCATCCACCTGGAATGGTTGAAGGATAAATACCGGTTTGTAAACCTGCAATACCTACACTACCCTTCGGAACTTCCAATCTCGGTATGTTTTTTCTTTTCGTTTCTAAGACATCAGGAAGTGTTCCCATGTAAGCAAAGCCTGGAACAAATCCAATCATGTATACACGAAATGTCTGACTGGTATGCATTGCGATGATTTCATCAATGGATAAATTCTTTTCTTCTGCAATAGCAACTATGTCTAATCCATAGGATGGATCATAACATACTGGAATGATGTGTTTTGTAGAAGAAGTATTGACTGTTGATGATGAAAATAGATCTGTATTTTTTTCAAGAAGTTGTATCACATATGATTTTACTTCTTGCGATGAAATTTCTTCATCAAAATAAACAGTGAGACTACTGTAGGCTGGTACCGACTCAATAAAACCCTTGAATGGATGTTGATTGAGCAATGCATGCCATTGCATTACTTTCAAATGCGACTCTTCACTGATAATAGTAGAGAATTCAATGGTCAGTGCCTGATCATGAATTTCATATATGCGGGGAGATTGCACGTTAATAGTTGATGACCTGCTCTTCAATATTTTGAGGAAGTTCTCTCCACTTGTATTCTTGGTTACGCAATTGTGGTTCAAAACCAGCTTCACGAATAGCGTCTTGCATCGACTTATACGTAAATCTGTGAGGGGCACCTGCGGCACTTACCACATTTTCTTCCAACATGATGCTACCAAAATCATTGGCGCCTCCATGTAAACACATCTGCGCGACTTTCTTACCCACGGTTAACCATGATGCTTGAATATTTTTGATATTTGGCAACATGATTCTGCTGATCGCTACCATTCTGATGTATTCTTCAGCAGTCGTTAAGTTTTGTACGCCGCGAATCTTGGCCAACAAAGTATCTACGTCTTGGAAGGTCCATGCAATGAACGCTAAGAAACCATTCGCATGTTCTGGTTTTCTTGCTTGTACTTCTCTGATCTTTATTAAATGTTCGAAACGCTCTTCTAATGTTTCAACGTGACCAAACATCATGGTTGCAGAAGTGGTAATGTTTTGCTGATGTGCTTCAGCCATAACATCCAACCATTCTTGTGCACCACATTTTCCATTGCTCACCAATCTTCTCACACGATCTACTAAGATTTCAGCACCTGCTCCAGGTAAAGAATCTAGTCCCGCTGCTTTTAAAGCCTGCAACACTTCACGGTGGGTAGATTTCTCAATTTTAGTGATGTGAGCAACTTCAGGGGGACCTAAAGCATGTAATCTGATATCTGGAAACTCAGCTTTGATGGCGCTGAATGTATCTACATAATATTTTAAACCAAGTTCTGGATGGTGTCCGCCTTGCAGCAACAATTGATCGCCTCCCCACTTGAGTGTCTCTTTGATTTTCTCACGGTAGGTGTCCATATCCGTGATATAGGCTTCGGCATGACCAGGTATTCTGTAGAAATTGCAGAATTTACAATTGGCAATACATACGTTAGTAGTATTGACATTGCGATCAATCTGCCAGGTTACCTTTCCATGTGGCACCTGTATTTTTCTCAACTCATCAGCTATATGCATCAACTCGGTGAGTGGGGCATGATTAAAGAGGTGTAATCCTTCTTCGGCAGTTAGAAACTCGAAATTCAGTGCCTTTTGGTATAAATTGTTCAGTTCAGTCATTATTTGTAAATAAACACAACAAAGTTAACACATCAATAGTTTAAATTAGGGTAAAAGAACCTTTCGTTCTTTTTAAAGTACCAATCTTGAAGACCACAAAGACCATACTGTTTTTGTTAGCTTGGCATTTGCTCCTGGCAAAAGGCGTAAATGCCCAAGAGCAATTTGTAGAACCTCCTTCAAAATTCATTACCTCTTTCCCTTTTCGGATCTTGACAGGTGGGGTTATTTTACTCAAGGCAAAAGTCAATAATTATCCCGACAGCCTCAACTTTGTATTGGATACTGGCAGTGGTGGTATTTCACTGGATTCGATTACAGTCGAGGAGTTTAAAATACCCGTCGTACAATCGGATAAGACCATTAAAGGTATTGGAGGAATTCGAAAAGTCTCTTTTCTCTATGATGCGAGTTTAAAGCTACCCGGACTCCAAGTAGATAAACTAAATTTTCATGTGAACGATTACAGCCTCCTCACCAGTGTTTATGGTATCAAGATTGATGGTATTATTGGTTATAGTTTTTTGAGCAAATACATCGTGAATGTGAATTATGATAGTTTAATCATCAAAGTATTTAGTATTGGAGAGTATAAGTATCCTTCAGGCGGATATATTCTAAATCCCATGTTTACGGCTTTGCCGATTCAAACACTACGGGTTACAGATAATGGAAAGTTTTACAGCAAGTTTTATCTGGACACTGGTGCAGGCTTGAATTTTCTTTTGTCAGAACAATATGCTTCGGATAGTAATGTATTGAAAAAGAGAAAGAAAGAACCAAAGTTAACACAGGCGGAAGGTGTGGGTGGAAGGACAAGTATGAGGATTACCACTGTAAATGAAGTTAAACTTGGACCCTATCGGTTCAGGAAGGTTCCTACCTATTTATTCAAGGATGAAAATAACATCACCAACTATCCTTATTTGGGAGGCTTGATTGGCAATGATTTATTGAGAAGATTTAATGTCACGTTTAATTATGTAAAACAAGAAGTGCATATCATTCCTAATACTCACTATCGGGATGATTTTGACTATGCCTATCATGGGTTATCCCTTTACTATATCGATAAACAAATTGTGGTGGATGATGTAGTGCCAGGTTCACCAGCAGATAAAGCTGGATTCATGAAAGACGATGTTGTTCTTGCCTTAAACAATGATATCAGTAACAATATTCAAGCCTACAAGACCATGATGCAAGAGATAGGTGTCAAAATGAATTTTGTTATCCTTCGTGAGGGGAAGGCGCTTCAATTAACTATGAAGCCCATCAGTATTTTATGATTAATTTTGTGGCATGATTAAATTTGAACGGTTTGTGCTGGGAAATGGGCTCAAGGTATTGGTCCATCCAGACCCAAGTACGCCAATGGCGGTCGTTAA
>JBDLUR010000046.1:0-8381 GCA_039805205.1 Bacteroidota bacterium | reverse complement strand
ATACCACTATGATTGTGTCTGTTACGCAAATGGTATTCATCCTTTCCGGCAGGCAAATAATTTTCGGTAATAAACTCATACCCGATAGATGAAATTGGCTTCTTACTGATCTTGTTCATAGGTTAGTGTATAGATTATTCAACGGTTACGCTTTTGGCTAAATTTCTCGGACGATCTACATCCAATCCTCTGCCAACTCCAATATAGTAAGAGAGTAATTGAAGAGGAACAACATTTAATATTGGCGCAATCACTTCATCCGCCTCTGGCACATAAATCAAATCGCCAGTAAGACTATCCACGCTTTTATCTCCTTCCGTCACTACTGCAATAAGCTTGCCTTTTCTGGCATTGATCTCCTGCATATTGCTGATTACCTTTTCATGATAAGCATCTTTAGTAGCTACAAACAAGACAGGCAAGTTTTCATCTACCAAAGCAATGGGACCATGTTTCATCTCTGCAGCAGGATATCCTTCTGCATGGATATAGGAAATCTCTTTCAACTTCAATGCACCTTCTAAGGCGACTGGAAAATTATACCCCCTACCCAAGAAGAGAAAACTTGATGCATCAGCATGTTTCAAAGCAACCGCCTTAACCGCATCAGCTGATGTTAGGATGGTGGCTACTTTTTCTGGGACTGCATCCAACTCTTCCATCAAATGCACAAAACGTTCTTTCGAAATAGTATTTTTTTCCTTTGCAATTTTTAAGGCCATCATAGCCAAAACCACCAACTGTGCCGTAAAAGCTTTCGTACTAGCAACACCAATTTCCGGACCAGCATGTGTATAAGCACCTGCATGAGAAATACGCGCAATTGATGAACCCACAACATTCAAAACACCAAAGATGATAGCCCCTTGTTCTTTTGCTCGCTCAATGGCTACCAAGGTATCAGCAGTTTCACCACTCTGTGAAATCGCAAAAATTACATCGCCTTTGTTTATGATGGGGTTGCGATACCTAAACTCTGATGCATATTCAACCTCAACCGGTATTCTACACAATTCTTCTATGATGTACTCAGCAACCAAACCCGCATGCCAACTGGTTCCGCAGGCTATGATGATGATACGGTTGGCGTTTTTCAACTCATCCATGTACTGCTGCACACCACTCATGATGATCTCATGATTGGCCATATCCAATCTTCCTCTTAAACAATCAAAAATAGTTTTGGGTTGCTCATGAATCTCCTTCAACATGAAGTGATCATAACCGCCTTTCTCAATGGCTGCTAACTCTAAATCGAGTTGCTGCACATAAGGCGTAATAATCTCATTACCCAAGTTTTTCAATATAAGCTCATCTCCCTTGATGATAGCAAGTTCATAATCGTTGACATAAACAACCTGCTTAGTATACTCAATAATTGGCGATGCATCTGATGCCAAAAAATGTTCACTCTCACCGACCCCAATTACTAAGGGACTTCCCTTTCTTGCTGCAATCAAGGTTGTTGGATCTTCATTATCTAATAATACAATTACATAAGCGCCAACCACTCGCTTCAAGGCTACTCTAACTGCTTCTTCTAATGAACAATGATTGCAAGCCAAGATATCATCAATGAAATTGAGTAAGACTTCTGTATCTGTATCACTATTGAATTGATACCCTTTTTTCTCTAACTCTTGTTTCAAAGACGCATAGTTCTCAATGATTCCATTGTGAATCATCGCCAATCTACCTGATGCAGATAAATGTGGATGTGCATTCCTGTCACTTGGCTCACCATGAGTTGCCCATCTGGTATGACCAATACCGATTGTCGCGGTAAGACTTGTACCAGCCAAAGACTCTTCAAGTTTAGCTACTTTACCTTGCTTTTTATAGACATTGATGCCTTTCTCATTTAAAGCAATACCCGCACTATCATAACCACGGTATTCTAAGCGTTTTAAACCCTTTAAAATGACAGGGTAGGCTTCGCGATGACCAACATAGGCAACAATTCCACACATAGGCTAGAGATTATTTTGGGCAAAATTACCTTGACTTCTCTAGCCTATGAAGTAAAAAAGGGGAATTATTTGACAAAAAGCATGAAATGAAGAATTTTTATGATATACTTTATTAATTATTTAATTAATAAAGTATATTAATTAATTATTTTAGCTATTACGCCTTTACTTCCACATAAATAAATATTTCTATTATTTTTGTCCGACTGTATCGCATGGGTAGATTGTCCACTTACCTTCTCCCAATTTCCTGTAGCAGAGCTCCATTTTGCAACGCCGGTAGTTCCACATACCAAAAGATCACCATTCGGCATGAATGATACCCCACTTTTATACCCTGAGGGTATGGATAATGGCTGGCCCACCACAACCTTTTCCTTGATTTCAAAAAACACCATGGCACTATCCGCTCGTTTTGCATCTGAAAAGTCGCCACCAACAACGACTCCTTTTTTATGTTGAGCGGAGTAAATGAGTCCATTTGCTCCTGTATAACTTTTACCAGACTGAAGTGGAAGCGTAATGCATTGATCCTGAAAAAACAACCTTGATTGAATACCCCCTGAGACGTAAATCGGCAAATAATCCGATTTAGTTTTGATCACCTGAATATTACTACCACTAGCTGCGAAGAATGCTTCGCCATTGATTGTACGCTGACAATCTAGCATCAACTCTTTAACCTGCCAGCTTTCGGCTTTATCAGATGATTGTGCTAAAAATGGCTTACCATCAATTGGGTCACCAATGACCACACCTTGATTTCCTTCAAAATGCATAGCATCTAGAAACATACCCGGTCGTTTATCTTCAAACACTTTATACCATGAGTGACCCCCATCTTTTGTTTTTAAGATCACAGCTGGAGTATCAATCGCAATAATCACAGCCGTTGTACTATCAAAAGCATGAATATCGCGGAAGTCGCGTTGCTCATAACCTTTTACGGTAAACCACTGAAAAGATTTACCTCCATCAGTCGTTTTTACCACTTTGCCACTACTTCCACTGCACCACACAATATTTTCATCTACAACAGACAAACCTCTTAGAGAGGTACTGACACCGCTGGTAAGTATCTTCAACTCCTGTGCAAGGTTCAAGCCTGGAAAAGCAACTAATAAAAAGAAAAGGCAGAAGATTTTTATCAGTGATCTCATAGAAAACAGCATTTAAAACTTAGATTTATAACAATATAATCAGCAATTCAACACCAACAATAATTATGAAAATTTTCCTAACGATTTTGCTTGCATTTGTTTTACTTCAAATCAACGCACAAGACAAAGAAATGAAAGGCACAGCCACAACAATTTCAACTCCTTTAGGCGTGCTGGAAGGTGTTCTAGAAAATGAAGCAGTATTAGTATTCAAAGGCATTCCCTATGCAAAGGCTCCAATTGGAGATCGCAGGTGGAAAGCACCTGAATCATTTGGCAAATGGGATGGCGTTCGTCCAGCCAAACAATTCGGCCCGAAAGCCATGCAGACAAACATCTTTGGGGATATGGTATTTAGATCAAACGGAACCTCAGAAGATTGTCTTTATTTGAATGTTTGGAAACCAGTGAATACAGGTAAGAAGCTACTACCGGTGTTGGTATATTATTACGGAGGAGGATTTGTTGCGGGTGATGGATCTGAACCGAGATATGATGGTACAAGCATGGCAGAGCAAGGCATTATCAGTGTTACAGTCAACTATAGATTAGGTGTATTTGGATTTTTAGCGCATCCCGAACTGACTAAAGAGTCAGGAAAAAATGCTTCAGGTAATTACGGCTTGATGGATCAAGCACTTGCTTTGCAATGGGTATATGACAACATTACTGCATTTGGAGGCGATCCTAAAAAAATAACTATTGCTGGTGAATCTGCAGGATCCGTTTCAGTCAGCGCACTTATGGCTTCACCTCTATCAAAAAATTTAATTGCAGGCGCAATTGGTGAAAGTGGATCAATACTTGGCGCACTTCCAGCATTGCCTTTGTCGGCTGTAGAAGAGAGTGGATCAAAGTTTATGAAGATGACGAACACATCTTCAATGTCACAATTAAGAGCTTTACCAGCAGACACTATACTTGCCTATGCCAGTAAATTCGGGTTATTCAATTTCAACAGAAGTATTGATGGTGTATTTTTTCCAAAAGACCCAGAGACTATTTTCAGCAATGGTGAACAAGCCAATGTTCCTTTGTTAGCAGGATGGAACAGTGAGGAATCTAATTACAGAAGCATTATAGGCAATGCAAAACCGACTGTAGAGAATTTTAAAAATGCAGTCACCAAAAGATTTGGTAAAAATGCAGAAGCCTTGTTGAAAGTATATACGCCTTCAAATGACGATGGTGTAAAGCAAGCAGGCAATGACCTTGCAGGTGACATGTTTATTTCATTCAGCACGTGGAAATGGCTGGAGCAACAAAAATTAACCGGACAACCAGTATATCGTTATTACTATGAACATCCAAGACCAGGTAGTGAAGGCGCTGCGCACTCTGCTGAAATTGAATATGCCATGGGGAACCTAAATGGAAATAAAGCGTACACCTGGACAGAAAACGATAGAAAAGTATCTAGTATGATGCATGGCTATTTTGTGAACTTCATCAAGACTGGTAATCCTAATGGGAAGGGACTTCCTAAATGGGAAAAAATGCAAAAAGGAAAAACACCAGCAGTCATGCATATTGGCATGAATACAAGAAATGAAATATCAACAACCGAAGCTCGTTATGAGACACATTTAATGATGTCAAAATCTAACTAATAAGATTATGAAAAAACTAAATCAACTGTTCTTTCTTTTGCTATGCATTTGTTCATTGAGCACAACACATGCGCAACAAAACACCATTGAAGTAGAAGGAGGTAAGATTAGCGGCTTGATGAACAACGACAAAACAGTTGAAAGCTTCAAAGGCATTCCCTTTGCTGCGCCACCTGTAGGTGATTTAAGATGGCGAGCACCACAACCCGTTCAACCTTGGAAAGGTGTCTTGTCTTGTACGAAATTCAGTGCTAGTCCAATGCAGGCAAAGCCAATGCCATTTAGCATGTGGTCTGAAGAATTTCTTATACCAGCAGAACCTATTAGTGAGGATTGTTTGTACTTGAATGTATGGACTGCCAATAAAAATAAAAAGAATAAGCAACCCGTATTGGTTTGGATTTATGGAGGAGGTTTTGGTAGTGGTGGAAGTGCTTGTCCCATTTACGATGGAGAAGCTCTTGCCAAAAAAGGAATAGTTGTAGTGAGTATCAATTACCGCGTAGGTGTTTTCGGATTCTTTGCACACCCTGATTTGAATGAGCCATCAGGTAATTTCGGCATGCTGGATCAGATTGCTGCCTTAAAATGGGTGAAGAAAAATATTGCAGCGTTTGGTGGTGATCCAGATCAAGTAACCATATCTGGACAATCAGCGGGATCAATGAGCGTGAATACTTTAGTAGCTTCACCATTAGCAGCCGGACTCTTCAACAAAGCTATCGCACAAAGTGGCGGCAACTTCACCAGAGGTAATTCGAGCAAATCAAATGCAGAAGCTGAGGGATTAAAATATGCAGCTCTATTTAGCACCAAAACTGTTGCTGAATTAAAAAAAGTTGATGCTGAATTATTGATGAAAAAATTCATCGGTATTCGCGGTCCTTATATTGATGGACATGTATTACCCGAACATATTCTTGATATTTTTCAAAAAGCAAAACAGAATAAAGTCGCTTTACTCGTTGGTTGGAACCAAGACGAAGGTCTCATGATGGGTGCTGTTAAATCAGCAGAGAGTTTGAGAAAGGATTTCCAAAATCAATATGGCACCAATGCTGATGCATTCTTGAAGTTCTATCCCGCCTCAAGTGATGAGGAAGCCAAACAGACACAACTTGATCTTTCAAGAGATCAAATCTTTGGTATGCCAGGTTTGATTTGGGCAAATTTTCAAGAAGCACAATCACTTCCCGTATATGTTTACAGATTCACCAGAATAGTTCCTGCTGAAGGCCAGTACAAACAATACAAAGCATTTCACACTGGCGAGGTACCCTATGCACTTAATAACTTAAGTTTTGTGAATCGCCCTTGGGAAGCTGTTGATCATGAGTTAGCCACAAGTATGTCTGATTATTGGGTGAGCTTTGTCAAAACAGGTAACCCGAATCATAACAAAGCCCTAAAGTGGCCTTTGTTTAACGCCAAGGAAAAACTAACCATGTATTTTGACGTGAAAAACAAGGTTAATGAAATGGAGGATCTAGAGCGATTAAACTATTTGTTCAAAAGCATGACCGCTAATAAATAGCCCCCCAGTCAGCTCTTAAAACAAGGGGCTTATTGTCTTTTTTGTTGATATCGACAGGATTAATAAGCCCTTCTAAACTAGAGATATTGCTGTAGTATTGACCATCTTTACCCAGCAAAACAGAGTATTTACCTGGCTT
Organism: Bacteroidota bacterium; assembly: GCA_039805205.1. Lineage (GTDB taxonomy): Bacteria > Bacteroidota > Bacteroidia > Chitinophagales > Chitinophagaceae > Pollutibacter. The sequence goes on along the minus strand of JBDLUR010000046.1, from coordinate 1,968 downwards.
GATCTTAAGGCTGAAACTGCCATCTTTTTCACATAATACTTTGGCAACCAATTTTTTATTCGTCATCAGAAACAAACCCTGTTCCCCTGTTGGCATACCCATATTCATCAGCGTGGGTTCAAAGAAAAAAACTGTTGCTTCAAAACCTGCCGGTTCCTCATTTTTCACATCTGGAGAAGGCATCTGATTACCAAGAATACGTTGCACCTTCCCATTTACGGCTACTTTAGCGCTTCCACATCCCAAAATGGACAACATCAACAAAATAACCCCAGCTTTTTTCCCGTTAATCAACATTTGACACCTCCGATTAAAATATTGTTTAAATTGTTTCTTCCCTGAACAAGTTAGCTTTTTCAGGCCAATAATTTTTATCTTCAACGTTATGAAATCGCAAAAAAATAAACTTTTTATTCTAGCTGCTTTTTTATTATTCAGCAACTGTTTTTTGCATGCGCAAAAGCAAGTAACAAATCAACTGCGTGAGTTGGAAAAAATAAGTAGCGATCAACGCCTACAAGAAACACAACGTTTTGAAAAGGCAATGAATCTTGCTGCTCAAAAAGGATGGAGATTGACCATCACAGACGACAAAGGTAATGTGGCACGATTGATAGGTGTAGACGACCAAGGGTTTCCCATGTATGTGGGCACTCAAAGTAATGTTGTTGCAGCATCAACAATTGGAACAAATAAATTGTGGACAGGCGGAAGTTCAGGATTAAACCTAGATGGTTCAAGTCCCTTACTCACCAACAAACTCGCATTATGGGATGGGGGTTTGATCAATAAATCACACGTAGAACTCATTGGCAGAATCACACAAAAAGATAATCCTTCCACAGAGGACAATCATGCTACGCACGTCACTGGTACGTTGGTAGCATCGGGTGTAAATTCAGTTGCAAAGGGAATGGCACATGGTATTAAAGGAATTATAGCTTATGATTTTTCTAACCACGTTTCAGAGATGTCTTCAGAAGCAGCCAACTTATTGGTGTCTAACCATTCTTATGGATCTATAGCGGGATGGAGATTCAACAGCGCACAAAACAGATGGGAATTTTGGGGAACTACGGGAAGCAACGAGGACTGGAAATTTGGCACCTATAGCGGTGAAACTCAATTGTGGGATTCTATTGCCTGGCTAGCACCTAACTACCTCATTGTAAAATCTGCAGGCAATAACAGAAACGAAAGCGGTCCAGCTATAGGCACTAACTATTGGAGATACGACGAATCTAATCAAATGGTAGATGCAGGTGGAAGGCCATCTGGCATTAGCGATCAAACAGGTTTTGATCTTCTTCCCACTTATTCAAATGCAAAAAATGCACTCATAGTTGGAAACACACTTCCTATTTCAGGTGGTTATACATCGGCTGCTGATGTTGTGCTAAGCAACAGCAGTAGTTTTGGCCCGACAGATGACGGAAGAATTAAACCAGACGTAGTAGCAAATGGCTCTGGTTTAACTTCAACTGGCGCAGGAAGTAACACCGCCTATTCAACCTTATCCGGAACATCAATGTCATCTCCAACTATTGCAGGTTCAGCCATCTTGCTACAAGAATTGTTTCAGCGGAAAAATAGTGATAGGTCAGCTTGGTCATCTACCATTAAAGGATTGATTTTACATACCGCTGATCCTGCAACAACTGTTCCTGGTCCGGATTACAAGCATGGCTGGGGCTTAGCCAACATAGGAAGAGCGGCAAGTGTTTTGAACAATACCCAAAACAACCTGGTGGTTGAGCAAACCCTGAAAAATGATTCAGTATATACCGTTTCAGTTGTAGCATCTGGCAAAGGAAAATTGAGTGCAACTATTGTATGGACAGACCCTGCTGGTACTGTTACAACCAATGGCACTTTGAATTCACGTGAAAAGAAATTGGTTAACGACCTTGACCTCAGAATCAAACAAGGAACTAAAACTTTCTTTCCTTGGAAACTAGATGGAGCAGC
>JBDLUR010000045.1:0-8796 GCA_039805205.1 Bacteroidota bacterium | reverse complement strand
GGTTGAAGATTGGCCCAGTGTACAAGACCAAAGTTATTTTTTTCGGTCCACCCCGCAATGAATACAATACCCCCAGCAAGAAAAGTGTGTATGATAAAGTGAATGGCTGTAAAGGCTACATTGGTTGCCGCATGTTTCCCCTTTGTTTTCTTGTAGTGGGTGTGCACCAAAGGAACAGCATTTTCAATCAGCCAAAGCAAAACCATGCCTGCGATAAAAAAACCCGCTCTTTCGAGGGGTCTTTTTTCAAGATCGCTGAAATAGGAAATCAACGTATCCATATCAATGAGTTTAAATTTAATTAGACATCAACGGCATTGCCAACATCAACAAATCTTCATTTTCATCCTGTTCAACAGGCTTTAATAACCCTGCTTTTGTTGGTGTAGACAATTCAAGTCGTACTTCTTCACTATCGGTACTAGATAACATTTCAATAAGGAAACGCGCATTGAAAGAGATGGTGATGTCTTCGCCGTCATACTGACAAGACATGCGTTCATTTCCTTCGAAGCTGAAGTCCACATCCTGACCCATCAACTGCAATTCGCTACCAGATATATTCAGGGTAACCAAGTTGGTGCTTTTGTTACTGAAAATACTAACCCTTCTTAAAGCAGATTGAAAATCTTGTCTGCCGATGGTCATTCTGTAAGGATTTTCAGCAGGGATGACCACTTTGTAATCAGGGAACCTTGCATCCAACAAGCGACAAGAAAGCTGAACAGTTCCGTGTTTTACAAAAAGGTGGTTATTGTTATAAGAGACAGTTATCTCGTCATCATTATCAGGTAAAGAAGCTTTTAATAAGTTAAGCGGCTTTTTGGGCACAATGAAAGAATCCGACTTAGGACATGTTACATCCTTTAGTTTGTAGCGCACTAGACGATGAGCGTCGGTTGCTACAAAAGTGATTCCATTTTTTTCAAGTTCGAAGAAAACGCCGGTCATAGCGGGACGAAGATCATCGTTGCTTACAGCAAAAATCGACTTATTGATAGCAGTCAGTAAAGCGTGACTGGTCATGCTAAAGTTTGAGGTATCGTCTGCCGGTGGTTCTTTCGGAAAATTATCCGGATTTTCTCCCATCACCTTGTACTTACCATTATCGCTGGTAATCTCGATACCAAAATTTTTATCGATATCAAAAGTGAGTGGTTGATTAGGAAGGTTTTTGAGTGAGTCCATCAATATCTTAGCTGGGATACAAACGCGACCACTGTCTTTTGCCTCAATATCCAACTGAATCTTCATTACCGTTTCCAAGTCGGTTGCTACAACACTTAATGTGTTTTTTTCAATCTCAAAAAGGAAATCCTCCAAAATGGGAAGTACATTATTGGAGCCAATCACACCATTGATCTGTTGCAACTGTTTAAGTAGCGCAGAAGAGGAAACAATGAATTTCATATCAACCTATGTTTATGAGCAAATATAACTTCAAGGCGACTAAGAAAGGGTCAAAATTTCTTGACATTTTCTACAAAAAACATCACAATAATGTTGAAAACCGCTGATACCTGATTGGTTAATCATTAATTTGCCAACGATGGACGAAATTAAAACCTGGAAAAAGCAACTTTCGACCGAACAAGCAACGGTTAAAATCCGGCACTACTGTGCGTTTCAGGAAAGAACCCATCAGGAAGTGAAGACAAAATTGTCGTCTTACGGAATAAGCTGGTCAGACGCCAATCAGATTTTATCATCCCTGATAGAGGAGGGTTTTTTAAATGAGGAAAGGTTTGCTAAAGCATTTGTAGGTGGAAAATTTCGCATGAAGGGTTGGGGTAGAAAGAAAATAGAAATGGAGTTAAAAAAACGTCAGGTATCAGCCTACTCTATTCAAAAAGCAATGAGAGAAGAAATTGATCCCGAAGCCTATCAGGCATCTTTGCTCAAACAAATGGAAAAAAAGTGGAATGCACTGAAGGGACCAGGCAATACGATCTATGTTAAGCAATCTAAGGTCCGACAGTATTTTCTGGCTAGGGGCTTTGAAAACAACATCATCTCAAACACAATGAAAACGTTTCATGGAAAAGCTGATTTTCACAACGATACAGACTAATCTCCACTGGGAAGACAAAAAAGCCAATCTGGAAATGCTTGAGAAAAAAATATTGGGCATTACAGAAAAGACCAATATTGTGCTCCTACCAGAAATGTTTTCTACCGGGTTTAGTATGCGGCCCGAATTTTTGGCAGAAAATAAGGAAGGTGAAACAATTGCTTGGATGAAACATATCGCCAAACAAAAAAGCATTATTCTGGGCGGAAGTATTATTGCAGAAGAAGAGGGTGATTATTTCAACCGTTTTATTTGGATGCAGCCTGATGGTAAGTTTGGGTATTACGATAAACGACACTGTTTTACGTTGGCTGGAGAAGACCAACACTATGCTTCTGGTAATAAAAGAACTATTGCTTCTGTTGGAGGATGGAAAATCAATTTGCAAATCTGTTATGATCTTCGCTTTCCTGTATGGTCTCGTCAACAATTGAAAGCCGACGAACAAAATGAAATTGCTACAGAATATGATGTATTGGTCTATGTAGCCAATTGGCCAGAACGCAGGAACCACGCTTGGAAAACACTTTTACAAGCAAGAGCCATAGAGAACCAGTGTTTCGTTATTGGTGTAAACCGAGTAGGCAATGATGGTAATCAACTCTATCACAGCGGCGACAGCATGGTTGTGAGTCCAATGGGTGAAATACTTTACCACAAGGCACACGACGAAGATATACATACAATTACCTTAGAGAAAACCCAATTAGAGGAAGTAAGAAAAAACCTTCCTTTCTGGAAAGACGCCGATGGTTTTATTGTTGTCGATTGATTATTTCACGAAGGCATTCCAACCTTGTGCAGTAATCTTATGCGTGTTGCCACCTTTGGTTTTGATTATGGTTCCCTCTTCAGCTTCGGTGATATAGCCCACTACACTGATTTGTTCATTCAGTGTAATCTTTTCGTAATCTTCTTGTTTGATGGTAAACAACAATTCATAATCCTCTCCACCACTTAAGGCACAAGCCGTCGGATCAATTTCAAATTTATAAGCAGCCTTTTTCGAATCTTCTGCAATGGGAATTTTTTCTTCATAGATCACACAACCCACTTCACTTTTTTGACAAATATGTAAGAGCTCTGAACTCAAGCCATCGCTGATATCCATCATAGAGGTAGGTAGAATATTTTGTGATTCAAAAAACTCAAAAATATCCTTTCTTGCTTTGGGCTTGAGTAAACGACCAATTACATATTGTTCATTTTCTAGATCAGGTTGTATTTGCGGACTCTCCAGAAAAATTTTCTTTTCTCTTTCCAAAAACAGCAAACCAATATAGGCACCACCCAAATCTCCTGAAACACAGATCAGATCCCCTTTTTGAGCTGTTGAACGTTGTACTATTTTATCATTTGTGATTTCTCCAATTGCTGTTACCGAAATAATAAAACCCTTTTGAGAAGAACAAGTATCACCACCAATCAGGTCAACCCCATATTCTTCACAGGCTGCATATACACCATCATAAAATTCATCTAACGCCTCAACACTGAATCTGCTGCTGATGCCAATACTCAATGTAATTTGGGTTGGCGTTGCATTCATTGCATATATATCGCTGAGGTTGACAACTACAGATTTATAACCCAGGTGTTTTAGCGGAGTATAAGCCAAATCGAAATGAACACCTTCAATCAGCATATCAGTAGTGATCACCGTTTGTTTTCCGAAATGATCAATTACTGCAGCATCATCTCCAACGCCCAACACAGAAGATGCATTTTGTAGTTCAATATTTTTTGTAAGGTGATGAATCAATCCAAATTCACCGTATTCGCTTATTTCAGTTCTTGACATAATTACTTATTGATGTGTATTTGAAATCCAACGCAAGAGTTCATCATGAATTAAACCATTGGTGGCTACAATATGAGGTTGATAGGGCGAATAAGAATCGCCTTTAAAGTCTGTTACTTTTCCACCCGCTTCTTCTACCAACAAAAACCCAGCAGCACTATCCCATGCATTGAGTTTGTGTTCATAGAAACCATCAAAGCGACCAGCTGCAACCCAGCATAGATCAATGGCCGCTGATCCAAGACGTCTAACAGGAATACCCTTGCGGATGAGTCGTGCAAAAATATCAAGGGGACCGTTTTCAACATCTAAATAGGTGTAAGGAAATCCGGTAACGAGACAAGAATGTAATACTTCTTTTTGTTCGCTTACGTGAATGCTTTTATCATTCAAAAAAGCACCTGCGTTTTTTTCTGCAAAAAAGAATTCATTCATCATAGGGTTATACACGGCGCCCATGATCATCTTACCTTCTTTTTCAATACCAATGCTAACACAGCAAAGCGGAATACCATTGGCAAAATTGACGGTACCATCGATAGGATCGATGATCCACTTGTAAGCAGAATCCATTTTCACTTCTCCAATCTCTTCACTTAAAATAAAATGGTCAGGAAAATTTTCACGGATGATGTTCATGATCAAAGCCTCTGATGCTTTATCCACCTCTGTTACAAGGTCGTTAGGACCCGATTTTTTTTCAATTGAAAACTTTCCGTCTATTCTTTCTTTGATAAGTGTTCCCGCAGCAGTCGCGGCCTTAATTAGCGTGCTTTTTAGCATTCAACAAAGATACAGAAAAGGCTGTTTTTTAAAGTTAAAGCTCTCCTCTTTTTAATGCCCTCACTGCAAAATCAGCTGCCCGGGCAGTGAGTGCCATATATGTAAGTGAAGGATTGATACAATTGCTGGATGTCATGCATGCACCATCAGTAATAAATATATTTTTTGCGGCATGAACTTGGTTCCATTTGTTAAGGACAGATGTCTTTTCATCATGACCCATTCTTGCTGTTCCCATTTCATGATTAGAATTTCCTGGCGCCGACATAGCAGATGAAACAGAAAGGTTTTTTAATCCTATTTCTTCCATCATGTTTTTGAGTGTTTCTTCTGCGTCTTTGAAAATCGCTTTTTCATTTTCCTTGAAAGAACAATCAATGCTTAAGCCAGGTCTACCGTAGATGTCTTTGATGTTGGTATTGAGTGTAACCCTGTTTTCTTTATAGGGAAGTGTTTCACCATAGTACATCAATCGCATCTTCCAGGGTCCAGGATTGGAAAGGCTTTCCTTTAATTCTCTTCCTATAGCATTTGCACCAACCGGATCCCTAAATCCATTTCCTTGAAAATAATAGCCTCTTAAAAAATTCTTTTCTTGTGTATGTATATTTTTAAAGCGCGGAATATAAATACCGCCAGGTTTTTTGCCATAATAGTATTGGTCCTCATAACCCTCGATTTCACCCGTCACAGACATGCCTTTGTGGTGATCCATCAAGTGCCGACCCACTATATCATAGTCATTGCCAATACCGTTTTGAAAACGATTACTTGTTGAATTGAGTAATAAGTGTGCGGTTGCAACCGTTGATGCGTTTACAAAAATGATCCGTGCACTGTATACATATGTTTTTAAAGTCGTTCTATCAATTACTTCAACACCTGTAGCAATTCCTTTTGTTTCATCGTAAATAATACGGTTTACAATTGCGCCGGTTTTGATGGTCAGGTTGTTGGTTTTTAAAGCAGCGGGTATGGTGGAGGATTGTGAACTGAAATAGGCGCCATACGGACAACCACGGTGACAAAGGTTTCGGTACTGACAAGAAGAGCGACCGTCTTTAGGTTCGGTGAGGTTGGCTATTCTGGCTTGAATCAGTTTGATATTGTTGTACTTACTTTCAATTTTTTGTTTGACCACTTGCTCTGCACAATTCATTTCCGTGGCTGGTTGAAAAACACCATCCGGTAATTGTGGGATACCTTCTTTCTTACCACTTACCCCAATGAATTTTTCAACATAATCGTACCAGGGTGCAATATCCTTATAGCGGATAGGCCAATCAACGCCATAACCATCTTTGTTATTGGCTTCGAAATCTAAATCACTCCAACGGACTGAAATTCTTCCCCACAACAAAGAGCGACCACCAAAAACATCTGATCTGATCCAATCAAATCTTTGTATCTCCTCATAAGGATTTTCAGTGTCCTTGGTATAATACTGTTTATTGTCTTCCCCAATGGAATAGTGTCTGCTCTGTATGCAATACGTTTTTTTCTCTTCTTGGGTAAGTCTGTTTTTGTGTGGTAGTTCCCAAGGGTTTTTATTGGCGTGTGTGTAATCTTTTACGTGTTCAACCATCTCACCTCTTTCAAGGATGAGTGTTTTCAATCCCTTTTCGCACAATTCTTTAGCGGCCCAGCCTCCTGAGATGCCAGAGCCAATAACAATTGCATCAAAATTGTAGATCTCCTTCATATACAATCGACCTCAACTACAAAACGCAATTGTAGGTCAGCTATGCTTTAAAGATTTCCTTTCTTCAATTCGTTTACGGCAAAATCGACTGCTCTAGCCGTCAATGCCATATAAGTGAGTGATGGATTCACACAAGAAGCAGAGGTCATACAAGCACCATCGGTTACAAATACATTCTTTGCATCCCAAACCTGATTGTATTTATTGAGGACAGAGTTCTTAGGATCTGTTCCCATTCTTGCTGTTCCCATTTCGTGAATACCGCGTCCTGGTGTACCATCCCCATCCGTTCCTTTTACATTTTTTACGCCAGCAGCTTCAAGCATTTCAATACCATCATTCAACATGTCTTTGCGCATCTTGAGTTCGTTGTCTTTCAGCTCACAGTCGATCGACAAAACATTTAAACCCCACTTGTCTTTTTTGTTTTTATCCAACGTAACCTTGTTCTCGTGGTAAGGCAAAATTTCACCAAAACCACCCATACCCACTTGCCATCCACCTGGTTCGGTAAGCATCTCTTTTAGTTCAACACCAATATTGAATTCAGCAACATTGCGGTTCCAGCCTTCTCTACTTCCAGCTCCTTGATAACCGAATCCACGCAAATAATCACGTTTATCATCGCCAACGTTTCTAAAACGAGGAATATAAAATCCATTAGGTCTTCTTCCATAATAGTACTTGTCCTCATACCCCTCATAACTACCATTGATTCTCACACCAAGATGATGGTCCATGAGGTTGTGTCCGAGTTGTCCGCTTGAACTTCCCAGACCTTCAGGGAATACATCGTTAGCTGAATTCAAAAGAATCCAAGTAGAGTTCAATGTAGATGCATTTAAGAAAACAATCTTGGCTTTATACTCATAGGTTTGATTTGTTTCGCTATCCAATACTTCAACACCAATTGCTTTTTGTGTGTCTTTGTCGTACAACACTTTTGTAACAATAGAGAAAGGTCTTAACGTTAAGTTGCCTGTCGCCATTGCAGCAGGAAGTGTCGAAGATTGCGTACTGAAGTAGCCACCAAACGGACAACCTAGCCAGCATTTGTTGCGGTACTGACAATTGGTTCTACCAGGAAGCGGTTGCGTGATATTAGCAACGCGTCCGATGAACAAATGTCTATCACCTTTATAATGATTTCGAATTCTTGCTTGTACATCTTTCTCTACACAGTTCAATTCCATGGCTGGCATGAATTTTCCATCTGGTAGAATCGAAAGACCTTCTTTAGATCCACTGATACCTGCAAAGGTTTCAACATAGTCGTACCAAGCAGCAAGATCTTTGTAGCGAATAGGCCAATCGGTCCCAATACCTTCTTTTGCATTGGCCTCAAAATCAACTTCACTCCAGCGGTAACTTTGACGACCCCACATGAGTGATCTTCCGCCCACTTGATAACCACGGAACCAGTCGAATCGTTTTACTTCGGTATACGGACAATCACTATCCTTAGCCCAGTAATCAAGGTTGGTTTCATTAAGCGGATAATCTCTTTTTAAAACCGGATAGTCTTTGATCATTTGTTGTGTGCGACCACCACGATGTGGATACTCCCAAGGATCTTTGGTTGCATTCACATAGTCTTTTACGTGTTCAATATTTCTTCCACGTTCAAGCATGATGACCTTCAAACCTTTTTCAGTCAGTTCTTTGGCTGCCCATCCCCCACTGATACCGGAGCCGACAACAATCGCATCAAAAACATTTGATTCTGGCATGGTAAATTGATTTTTACGAATATACAAAACAGGCTAATGATTGAATTTAAAGATGGAATGATTTTTGGTTAAACGGTCAATATTTTTTAGTTTCAGCAATAGTTAGATTGCTTCATTTCCTTTTAACCAAACCAACAAACAATGAACCAAACGATTAATGCAAACCGCTTGTTTTTGGCAAGCTGCTTTGCGCTTATCACCACTGCATTTTCATTTAGTATTCGTGCAGGTATTCTTACACAATTGGGTACAGAGCTTAACCTCGATACTGTTCAATTGGGAACCATCAATTCTATGTGGTTCTTGGGCTTCCCTATCTCTATGATTTTCTTTGGTATTTTCTATGCTAAAATCGGACCAAAAATTATCATGCAAGTTGCTTTCCTTGCACATGCTATTGGAATCTTAACCACGATATACGCTAGCAGTTACAATGTATTGTTGATTTCAACTTTATTTATTGGTATAGGAAACGGTTGTACAGAAGCAGCTTGTAATCCAATGATTGCAGATTCTTATTCTGGAAATGAATTCCACAGCAAGCTGAATAAATTTCACATGTGGTTCCCAGGTGGAATCGTATTGGGTTCTTTGATATCACAATTCATGACTGAGGCTGCTTTTCATTGGCAAACACAGATTTGGATTATCATGATACCAACTGTTATTTATGCAATCATGTTTTGGGGACAAGCATTTCCTCAGCCCA
>JBDLUR010000044.1:0-20319 GCA_039805205.1 Bacteroidota bacterium | reverse complement strand
CTGCTAGTGGTGCAGATGACCGTGAAATGTTGCAGGTTTTTAATATGGGTTGTAGAATGGAAATTTACACTGATGAAAATCATGCTCAAACACTCATTGAAATTGCACAGCAGTATGGAGTTGAGGCTAAAGTGATTGGTAGAGTAGTTGAGTCTGAAAAGAAATCTTTGGAAATACATTTTGGTGCAGATAAACATATCTTTGATTAACAAATTTTTTCTATGAGTGAGGTTGTTTTGGAAATCAGCAATGCCAATATTTACCAGGGTGATTCATTGATCCTGAGTGATGTCAATATACAGGTTTCAAGAAGTGAATTTGTTTATTTGGTTGGTAAAACCGGTACAGGAAAATCTAGTTTGCTTAAAACTTTATACGGTGAATTGCCATTGAAAAATGGTAAAGCAATGGTAGCTGGATTTGATTTAAAAGACCTTACCTGGAAGACAGTTCCTTTTCTCAGAAGAAATATCGGCATTGTATTTCAGGATTTTCAATTGCTCACCGATAGAAACGTACATGATAACTTAAAATTTGTCCTCAAGGCAACGGGCTGGCAAAATGAAAAGGAAATAGAAGATAAAATTGATGAAGTGCTCGGCAAAGTGGGTCTCAAAACAAAAGGCTTTAAATATCCTTATGAACTATCAGGAGGAGAGCAACAGCGCGTAGATATTGCCAGAGCTTTATTGAACTCACCTAGATTGATTTTAGCCGATGAACCAACCGGTAATCTTGATCCTGAAACTACAGACGAGATTATGAATCTTTTGTTTCAAATTAGCAAGGAACTAGGTACTGCTATTGTGATGGCAACACATGATTATATGGTCATCAATAAATATCCTGCACGAATGATCAGGACTGAAGGTGGAAGGGTTGTAGATAATGCTACAATATCCAGCTAAGTAATTTATCCAAACTTTCTTGGTCTTTAAATCTGTCATTCAGCAATTGCTGTCTGCCATATTTCTCTTCTTCAGTGAATTCAGTTTCAAACAACTGCTTAGTTTTTTCGATAAATTCCTCTGGTGATTGAGCTGTATGACAAAGTGATTTAATTTCCTTGACTTTCGATCTCTTAGGATTTATTAGGATATGCCTTCCCAATGCAAGGGATTGTAATAGATTATCGTCTCCTTCAGCTTGAATGAAGGTGGGACTTAAAACTATTTGTGCTTTTTTGATGAGCTCTTGCATTTCTTTATCACCAGGATTGGCAACCAGGCAAGTATGTTGTCTTACGTGAGCAGCATTTTCCAGATGCGTAGAAGGGTTGGAGCCAGCAATTACAAATGGTATTTCTAATGTGTTGAATACATGTTCTAGTAGCCAAGATGCTGCATACGCTGTTTCTTCATTAGACAATCTGCCATGAAATAAACAGAAATGGCCTTTATCCTTTTGATGAAAAACAGGAGGCAAACCTGTGAAAAGAGGAACCCATTGAGATGGATTGTCTAGTCTATGATTTAGTGCTGTGTGCAAGTTTTTTGAGCTGGTAAAAAAAGTAGTTTTTTTTGAAACCATTCTTTTAAAATACTTATTCATTCGCCAGGCCTCTACCTCATAGTGCAATTTTTTTCCTCTCCAAGGTACTAATGAGGATAGCTGATGGAAATAAGCAGATTCATTTTTACTCAGTCGAATAGCAGTTTTCCTGTCACTACTTAAATAATTATCATAGATAGCGTAAGAGGTAGCCAATCCCATAAAAATAATCGGGAAATTGTCTTGATTTAATCTTGCAATCAATTTGTTGCTAGACCTAGTCGAAACATGATAAGGTAGGTCAAGTTTGAAACTAATTTTAGATAAATCTCGATCATAATACTCAATGCTCTCACAGATTTCATTCAATTGAGGGGTAGGTTCAAGCTTATCGTTGGAAAGACAATGTAAGTGGATGTTGATTTTTTGGTCGTGAAGTGATTTGATCAAAAAATACGCATCCAACATTTGGGAATTGTCCACTGCATTAGGAAGCTCGCTCGTAACAATATGCAAATGTGTAGGCATCTTTATGTAAAATACATTTAGGTGATGATTTGTTCTTATTAACTTCGTAAAAATTTAAAAAAATGGAAAATCCAGAAAATCCATCTCCAATATCGCCATTGAGACCAAGATTTCTGACCATATTGTGTTATTTGACCCTGTTTGCTAGTTCCTATATGCTGTTGTCTGCTGTGGCTGGACTTTCCGACCCTGATGAATTGACCAAAACTTTGAATAAAAGCATGGAAAATTGGGATATGGTGTTTAGTCAGGCTATGGACGCTGATCCTAAAGGAAAAGAGCAATTTGAAAAGGCCATGGAAGACATTTCCTTTGCGAATACCCGTTCAAACATGAGAGACAATAGCTTTTTTTCATTGGTTTCCAATCTTTTAACGCTAATTGGAGCTGTTTTGATGCTTAGGCTTAAGAAAAATGGCTTCAGGTTATATGTTTTGGGATGTATAATTGGTGTAGTTGCTCCCATAATTGTATTTGGTTCAGGTAACTTTCTGGGACTTTCCTATGCGATGCTTTCTGGATTTTCCAGTGTATTGTTTATACTTCTCTATGGTTTCAAATTGAAATACATGGAATAAGGCTGTTATTTCATACATTTTCCCTACCTTTGCAGCCAAATTTTGGATGTAAATTTTAGATGAATTTAAAAAAATTGAGATGTCAAGCGTAACAAAAGAAAGAAAGTCTGCAATTGTTGCTGAATTTGGTGGCAACGCAAAAAACACAGGTTCAATCGAAGCTCAAATTGCTTTGTTGACTGAAGAAATCAACGAGATTTCAAAGCATTTACAAGCGAACAAGAAAGATTTCGGCACCCATAGGGGACTGATGAGAAAAGTAGGTCAGCGTAAGCGCCTGCTTATTTATCTAAGCAAGCACAACCTAACTGGTTATCGTGCATTGCTCGAGAAACTCGGTCTAAGAAAATAATTTTTACAGAAATGTTTTATTCCCAACACCTGTTGGGAATATTGCTTTTTGGAACTTTCCAAAAAATAGAATCATGCTACAACAACCCCTACAATCAAGCTTCGACCTTGGTAACGGTCGGATTGTGACCATAGAAACAGGCCGTCTTGCTCGCCAAGCAGATGGAGCTGTAACAGTTAGACAAGGTAACTGTATTTTATTGGCAACAGTTTGTGCCAATAAAGAACCACGTGAAGGACAAGATTTCTTTCCACTTTCAGTCGACTACCAAGAGAAGTTCGCTTCAGCAGGTAGAATCCCTGGATCTTTTTTCAAGCGCGAAGGAAGATTGAGTGATTATGAAGTTTTAGTAAGCCGTTTGATTGATCGTGCTCTTCGTCCTTTGTTCCCAGAAGATTATTTATGTGATGTACAAGTACTTGTAACCTTGATTTCTTCTGATCCTGAAATCATGCCAGATTCATTAGCCTGTCTTGCAGCATCGGCTGCATTGGCAGTTTCAAATATTCCGATTAAAGAAATTATTTCTGAGGTTCGTGTTGCGAGAGTGAATGGTGTAATGCTTGTGAATCCTAGCAGAACTGAATTAACATCTGCTGATATGGATTTCATGATTGGTGCAACCAGCAAGAATTTGATGATGGTTGAAGGCGAATCAAAAGAATGTTTAGAAGCTGATGTGGTTAAGGCTTTAGGTGTTGCACACGATGCTATTCGCATTCAAATTGCAGCTCAAGAAGAGTTAAGGGCTAAGGTTGGCGTTCAAGGAAAAAGAGATTATCCAAAACCTCCTTCTGATGAAGCTATCCAAGAAAAAGTAAATGCTTATTCAGCAAAGGTTTACGAAATATCCAAAGCTGCATCTAGCAAAGCTGATCGTTCTTCTGCCTATGATGTGTTGAAGAAAGAAATTGTTGCTTCACTAGGTGAAGAAGCTACATCTGAGCAAATCAAGTTGGCTAAAAAATACTACGAAGATCTTAAGTGGGAAGTTGTCCGTAATATGATGTTGGACGACAGAACAAGATTGGATGGTAGAAAACTTGACGAAGTTAGACCTTTAAACATGGAAGTGGATGTATTGCCTAGTCCGCATGGATCAGCTTTGTTTACCCGTGGTGAAACCCAATCTTTAACCACCATTACTTTTGGTACGCCATTGGATGAATTGTTGGTTGAAAGTGCAGCTAAATCTGAGTACAACAAGTTTATTCTTCACTATAATTTCCCTGCGTTTTCAACTGGTGAGGTTAAGCCAATGAGAGGACCTGGTAGAAGAGAGGTAGGGCATGGTAACTTGGCTTTGCGTTCTTTGAAACAAATGATGCCAGGCAATGATTATGCTTACACAGTGAGAGTAGTATCTGATATTTTAGAATCGAATGGTTCTTCTTCTATGGCTACTGTGTGTGCGGGTTCATTAGCGTTAATGGATGCTGGTGTTCCAGTTCCAAAGCACGTTAGTGGTGTTGCAATGGGATTGATTACAAGACCTAGCGATGGCAAGTATGCTATCTTGACCGATATCTTGGGTGATGAAGATCATTTGGGAGACATGGATTTCAAAGTGACCGGAACCAAAGATGGTATTTGTGGTATTCAGATGGATATCAAAATCGATGGTTTGAGCATGGAGACCATGATGGAAGCGCTTGAACAAGCTAGAAAAGGTCGTTTACATATTTTGGATGCCATGTATGAAGCAATGCCAGCTGCTAGAGCAGAGGTGAAGCCACATGCTCCAAGAATGCAGAAACTATTTATTGATAAGGAATTTATTGGTGCAGTGATTGGCCCACAAGGTAAAATCATTCAAGAAATTCAAAGAGAGACTGGAACAACTATCAATATTGAAGAGATTGGCAATCAGGGTGAGGTTAGTGTATTCAGTCCAGCAAAAGAAGGACTTGATAGAGCAGTAGCTTGGATCAAAGGTATTGTTGCCATGCCAGAGGTTGGTGAAGAATACGAATCTAAGGTGAAGTCAATCATGCCTTACGGTGCATTCGTAGAATTCATGCCAGGTAAGCAAGGGTTGCTTCACATCAGTGAAGTAAGCTGGAAGCGCCTAGAAAATCTTGATGGTATTTTGAAAGAAGGTGATACTGTTAAGGTTAAGTTGGTTGGTATCGACCACAAAACAGGTAAGTTTAAATTGAGCCGCAAGGCTTTGATTCCAAAGCCAGATTTTAATCAGGCCGAAGGAAATAACGATAACCAAAATTAAATGCAAGCCGGCTAAAAAAGCCGGCTTTTTTTTATGAATTATACAGGTATAACTTTTGATGAACTTACCCAAGAACAGCGGGATTTGCTGATTGCGGTATTGCCAGAATATGGTTTTCATGGGATGGAAGAGACTGCAACAGGTTTAAAGGCATATGCTAATGAAGGCTTGGTTGATCTTGAGCAGCTGACTTCTTTTTCAGCTGACATGAATGTTTCGTTTACCTCACAATTAATTGAAGAAGAAAACTGGAATCAAAGCTGGGAGTCAAATTTTGATCCAGTTATCATTCCAGGTAAGATACAAGTGAGGGCACATTTTCATGCTCCATTAGAGACAGTTGAGCATCAAATTTTGATAACCCCTAAAATGAGTTTTGGTACAGGGCATCATCCCACCACAAAAATGATGATGTTGGCCATGTTGGAAACAGATTTTACTGGAAAAAATGTAGCTGATTTTGGTACAGGCACAGGCATACTATCCATTTTAGCAGTCCAGTTGGGCGCTCAAACAGTGGAAGCTATTGATAACGATGATTGGAGTATTGAGAATGTTAAAGAGAACCTTGAGTTGAACAACGCGGATGGCATCAAGGTATCAAAAGCAGAGGACCTTGCTCATATAGATGCCGTTGATGTTATGTTGGCTAACATCAATAAGAATGTATTGATTGAGCATGTTCACGCTATACGATCCAAGACAAAGGAAAAGGGAAAACTAATCATAAGTGGTTTATTAAGAACCGATTATGAAGATATTATGCAAGTATATGTACCTTATTTTGGTTCAAATCACCAGAAATTTGAAGAAGGAGATTGGTTGGCTATTTGTTTTCAAGCCTAGCTTTTAACATTACCTGAAGCCTGATTTGTTATTTTTTTATTAACTTTAGGTATAATTTATTGGCTAATCGCTTATGAATGAACTTCTTCTGATCATATTAGCTTATTTAATTGGATCTATTCCAACTTCTTTAATTGTTAGTCGCACACAATTCAATATAGATATTCGTGATTATGGCAGTGGTAATGCTGGTGCTACAAATACCTTCAGGGTTTTAGGTTCTAAGTGGGGCACTCTAGTAATGATTATGGATATGCTCAAGGGATTGATTGCAGTAAAGCTTGCGCTTTTATTACCTTACTATATCGATAATGAATTTCAAAGGACCAACTTTCAAATTGGATTAGGTTTAGCTGCCGTTTTAGGCCATATTTTTCCGATATGGGCTGAGTTCAGAGGGGGTAAAGGAGTTGCTACTTTATTTGGCTTAATTATTGCCATATCTCCTTGGACAGCATTGAGTTGCATAGGGGTATTTCTACTGGTACTTTACCTAACAAGATTTGTTTCCTTAAGTTCTATTTTGGCCAGTATGGCTTTCCCTGTTTTTATTTTGATAGTCTTCAATGTTGACAATACAGCTTATCGCATATTTGCCATAGCAGTCGCTTTACTGGTGATCATGACCCACCAAAAAAACATTGGACGACTTCTTTCTGGAAGCGAAAATAAAGTGCCGATTTTCAAGAATCGTGATAAAAGAAGGGAAAAAAGAAGTTGATTCTTTCTTTTGAAATTTTTCGCCTTGTACTTTATACTTATAATTTCTTTTTAATGTTTTCGCATTTTTGTGGAAAAAATGTTAATTTTGTCCTCCCAACAAAAATTACCACGGATGCTTGTGAACATTTTTGAAAGACTTGAATTATGCGATGAAAAAAACCTACTAATTCAAGGTATACCATCAACCCTCGAAAAGTATTTTACCAAACTGTCTTTCGCTAAAAATGTCACTCCATTATTAAAGAGTAGAAAAATTGAATTTGCATTGGTTTTTGCACTCAATTACCAACAGCTTTCAGCAATTTTAAAAGATGTTATTCCTGCATTAAAAGATAAGGGAAAGTTGTGGGTTGCTTATCCAAAACCGACTTCTAAAATTGTAAGCGATTTGAATCGAGATTGTAATTGGGATTGTTTGTGTACCAAGGGGTTCGGTAAAATAGATGAAGTGGTAATTGATCATGTATGGACAGCCATTCGTTTTTGTACAACTGTTTCAGAAGCAGTACAAAATGAAATTGAGCTTGATAGTTTAAATATCGACGCAACAGTTAAAGATGTGGTAGTAAAGTCTTCCAGAAAGTTTTCGGGTATCAGAACCGCTGTTTCTTAGTTATTATGAAAGTGTATCGACTCTAATGCTTCTATAAGTTGTTTGAAGCTATTGAATAGTATTGTTTTATTCTCGTTTTGAGTTGCTGTTCTAAATCCTGGTCCCCCACAAAATAGTTTTGCCTTATTGCTAACCTGCTTGAGATTTTTCACGTATTGATCAAGATCAACTTCCGCGAAATTTGTAATTAAATAGGCAATTACTATTGATGGTTCAAATTTTTGAATGCTATAGGCTAAAGTATCTAACTTAGTATTCGTACCCATGTACATCACTTTTACTCCTTGTTGTTTTAATATGAAATGAAGCAACAATAGCGGTAGTTCGTGATACTCGTTTTCCGGACAAAAAAGGATTGCTCTTGAGGATGATTTTTTTACGCCATGATTAACGTTGTCAATGCTGTTAATGAGGCTTGATCTGATTAGGTTACTGGCAAAATGTTCTTGAACAGGCATCATATTACCAACCATCCAAAGATTTCCTATCCTGTGCAACACCGGAAAAATAATGTGTAAGTACAAATCTTTTTCGTCAATCGATTCTCTTAATTCAGAGAACAGTTGTTTGAATTCTACTTCATTTAAATCAACTGTAAATTCAATGAATCGGTTGATGAATACCTCAAAATTTGTTTTGGTTTCCAATTGAAGTGTGTTGATAGACATTTCGTCTAAAGACATTCCTGCAATCTTGGAAATCTTGTAACCTCCGTGGTATAATGTTGAAATTCTAAGTATTTGTTTTAGATCATTATTATCATACATCCTGTGTTTTCCTGGTGTATTCAATGGCATGATTATGCCATATCTTCTTTCCCAGGTTCTCAGGGTATGTGCTTTGATGCCGGTCAAATTTTCTATATCACGAATGTTGAAAAACTGCACGAATTTGCTTTTATCATTGAATATAACCAATCATGTTAAAATTTCAATATTGAAGTAGGTATAATATTAAAATCCTCCTTTTATGTTACATTTGAATAGCAAAAGAATTAAACAATGAGTACAGGTTGGGTAATATTTATTCTTGCAACCCTTGGTTTTCATATTGGATTATTTGGGATGTTTAAGAAGGCGGGTATTGAAGCATGGAAAGCATTTATTCCATTTTATAATACCTGGATGATGGTTAACAAAATGGAATTAAAAATCCATTGGTTTTTCTTTCAACTCATTCCTATTGTAGGTCAGTTTATTACTATTTGGCTTTGTATAAAATTCGTAGAACACTTCGGAAGGTTCTCTTTGTTGCATCATGCAGCAACTGTTTTTATTCCATTTATATATTTTCCGTATTTGGGATTTTCAAAACAAGAGCGATACGCTGGAATACCTGTTGTAAAGAATTATCAGAAATCAGGAACACGCGAATGGATAGATGCTGCGGTATTTGCAATTGTTGCCGCAACCATTATTCGCACATTTATTTTTGAAGCTTATGTCATTCCGACTGGTTCAATGGAAAAGACCTTGTTGGTTAACGACTTTCTATTCGTAAGTAAAACTAGTTATGGTCCTAGAGTTCCCAATACTCCGCTAGCATTCCCGTTTGTGCATCATACACTACCAGTGGGTACTGCCCCTTCTTATTTAGAATGGATAAAGTTGCCTTATAAAAGAATATGGGCTAATGATATACAACGTAATGATGTTGTTGTTTTCAATTATCCTGTGGGTGATACCGTAATCAGAGAATATCAATCGGAAGTAAACTATTACGACTATCTACGTGCTTATGAATCAAGAGGAGGAACAAGAGAGATGTTGTTTGCTGAAAGAGATGATATCATCGTTCGTCCAGTTGATAAGCGCGAAAATTTTATTAAGCGTTGTGTTGCAATTCCTGGTGATACGCTTACTATCGTTAACGGACAAGTCGTTATAAGTGGAGAAAATAATCCAAATCCACCTGCTTCAGAGATGCCTTATTATGTGACCCTTGATGGCAAAGGGTTCTTCTCTGATGAATTCATAAAAGAAGAACTGAATATTGATCCTCAGGATCCAGAGCAGCGTGATTTAATGCAATTACAAGACAATCCTAATACCTATCGCTTAACGCTTACACCAGCACAAGTAGAAATGGTAAAATCCTTTCCTTTTGTTGTGAAAGGATCTGTTTTACCTGAATTGAATACAAGCGGATTTGGCAACACTTTCCCTTACGATACTGCTAATTTCAAGTGGAGTGAAGATAATTTTGGCCCCTTATGGATTCCTAAGAAAGGTGCAACCATCCAACTTAATCAAAGAAATATAACCTTATACAAACGTGTCATTCAAGTTTATGAGGAAAATACTTGGGAAGAGAAAGAGGGTAAGGTGTTTATTAATGGAATTGAGTCGCCTTCTTATACCTTCAAAATGGATTATTTCTGGATGATGGGAGACAACAGACACAACTCACAAGACTCAAGATTCTGGGGCTTTGTACCAGAAGATCATATTGTGGGGAAAGCTTCTTTTATCTGGTTCAGTTGGCAAAATGGACCAAGATGGTCTAGGATATTCAAGAAAATTAAATAAATCAATAAACTGATGGATGCTGGCATTATAAATATCAGTTACAAAAAGTACAACTCAATTGATGAATTGCCATTATGTGACCAGCATTTAATTAATGATGCCAAGGCATTAGCCAAGACGGCTTATGCTCCGTATTCGGGTTTTAGGGTAGCCTCTGTAGCTTTAATGAGTGATGGTAGTATTGTACGCGGTACAAACCAGGAAAATGCCTCTTATCCCATTGGATTGTGTGCAGAGAGGGTATTGCTAGCAGCTGCATCTTCTGTAGCACCCGGACAATCCATTCGAACTATAGCCATTACGTATGAAAGTGATACGGTTGATACAACAGCGGCAGTAGCACCCTGTGGTATATGCCGACAGTCCCTATTAGAGTTTGAATCTAGATTTGAACAACCTATGCGTGTTTTACTAGCAGCTGATCAGGAAGTAGTTGAATTTGCAAGCGTCTCCATGCTGCTTCCTCTAGGGTTTAAACCGCATCATTTAGGAAAATAATCAAAGTAGTTTATTGATTTCTCCGGAAAGAAATTGTAGGGTAGTGACAGCTACTTGGGCTCTGAATTGTGCATTAATATACCTGTTTTCAGCTTCAATCAAACTCAATTGTGCTTGTCGGAGTTCGATAGAGTTACTCACTAACTTCTTGAATCGTTCAGTCGATATGTAGTTATTCTCCTCAGCCAATTTCACATTGCTCTCCTCAATTCCAATAATTTTCATAGCATTTTCATATTCTTGAAATGCAATGAGCAAATCTCTTTGAAGTGATAGACGTAATTGTTCTATTTGGAGTGTCTGTCTTTTTTCTTGAATAGCATTAGACTTTAATTGTGTGCGGTTGATATTGCCATTAAAGATGGGAATAGCTAAACCTAATCCGATATTAGGTCCGAATGTTTGATTCGTAAGAAAGAATCCGGCTGTAGATCTTTGCTTGTTGAGAACTGTATTTGAATTAAGACTTAAGATGGGAAGTCTTTGTGCGTTTATGATTTTTCTATCATTCAAAATATTTTGTCTTTCTTGTTGTGCCATCAACAATTGATAGTTCTGTTTTTCCAGTACACTAACCAAGTTGCCAAAATCAATTTTGGGCACATTGAATTCATCCTCTGTGGCTAAAAAATCTTCTTCAACTTTTCTTTTCAGCATAGCATTCATGCTTGCTATTGTATTTTGCAGCTGAATGTTGATATTCTCAAGGTTGACTTTCTGCGCATTTAGATCAATTTCTGCCTGCAACATATCGGTTTTGGTACCACTTCCAACATTGAACCTGGTCTCGGCAATTTTATAGCGTTCTTCAGAAAGTGCAATGATGGCTTTGGTTGCTACAATTTGTTTGTTTAATCTAATGATGTTGTGATAAATATTTGTAACATCAAAAATGATTTGTCCAATCTGTTGATCTAAAGCGATGCTTCCCATTTTCTCAATCACTTCAAATCTTTCTTTTGTAGCACTGATTCTTTTTCCATTATAGATTCTCCAAGAAATACTCAGATTAGAATTAATACTGCTATTTGAAACATTGTTTCTTTGAATGCTACTACCATTGGCTAATTTCTGGTCAATGTTTGATACTGCTTCTGTATTTGAAACGTTGGCATTGATTGATGGAAGAGCTCCAGCATTCCCCCAATTGTTGTTGTTTTTTGCAATGTCCAAATCAGCATTTGCAATTTGAATATCCAAATTCTGTTTGATAGCCATGTCAACGGCTGCTTTTAAAGAAAATGAATTTTGTTGTGCTTGCGCAAAACCGACAAAAAGAATAAAGGATAAAAGGAATCTATATCTCATGAGTCGATCTTTTTTTTCTGGAAATATATACATACAGAGAAGGAACAACAAATAGTGTTAAAACTAGTGAAAACAAGAGTCCTCCAATAATTACAACACCCAATGGTATTCTACTTTTACCTGCAGATCCAAGTGCAAGAGCAATTGGCAGTGCACCTAATGCTGTTGCAAGTGTTGTCATTAAAATTGGTCTCAATCTAGCAACTGCAGCTTCAATAACTGATTGAAGTTTCTGCACTCCTTGTTCTCTTTTTTGGTTGGCAAATTCTACAATGAGGATACCGTTTTTAGTCACCAAGCCTATGAGCATGATGATACCGATTTGAGAGAATATATTAAGAGATTGATCAAATATGAATAAGCTCAATACTGCACCTGCCAATGCCAATGGAACGGTAATCATGATGATGAATGGATCAACAAAACTTTCAAATTGGGCAGCAAGAATCAAGAAGATCAAGACAAGGGCCAGTAGGAAAGCACTTTGTGTATTGGATGAACTTTCTGCAAAGTCGCGTGAAGTTCCACTTAAGCTAGTTGAGAAGGATTCATCAAGTACTTTTTCTGAAATCCTATTCATTTCTGCTATACCATCACCAATTGTCTTTCCAGGTGCTAGTCCAGCAGAAATCACAGCACTTTTCAACCTGTTATAGTGATAAATAGTAGGAGGGTTCGCAGCTTCATTAATTGAAACAAGATTGTCTAATTGAATCAATTCACCATCTCTACTTCTCAAATAAAATGATTTGAGGTCGAGTGGGGCATCTCTATCCTTCCTATCAACCTGACCAATTACTTGATATTGTTTTCCGTTTCTAATGAAATACCCAAATCTTCTTCCGCTCAATGCAAGTTGTAGGGTATTGGAAATGTCAAGTATTGAAATTCCCAATTCACTGGCTTTTAATCTATTTATTGTTACCTGTAATTCTGGTTTGTTGAATTTGAGGTTTACATCATTACCTTGAAAAACCGGACTTTTTACAACTTCATCCATGAATAGAGGAACTTTCTCTTTTAGTTTATCAAAGTTCAAATTTTGTAATACATACTGAACGGGTAAAGACCCTCTTCCGCCCTGACCAACTGAAATTGTTTGTTCTTGAATTACCAATACACGTACGTTGGAAAAATCTTTGAATATTCTGTTTAGATTTTGGGCAATATCATTCTGACTCCTTTTTCTCTCACCAGCATCAACTAAGCCCATACTAATGGTAGCATTGTTTGCTCCTCCACCTCCTCCAAATCCTGGTGCAAATGATAACACCACATTTCTTTCATCAACAGAGTCTAAAAGTGTTTGTGTTATATCATAGACTACTTTATCCATGTAGTCAAAATCAGTTCCCTCAGGGGCAACTACACTGGCTCTCAAACGATTTCTGTCCTCCATCGGTGCTAATTCTGAGGGGAGTGCCGATCCTACAAAATAGATAATAGCAATACATACACCCACTATAACAAAAGCAATCCATTTCTTTCTCATGAATGCTTCCAACCATCTTTTATAGCCAGATTCGAGGCCTCTAAAGAACGGTTCTGATTTTGTATAAAACCAAGAATGCTTGTGGACATTCTTTTTAGTGAGGTAGATATTTAATACTGGGGTAAGTGAAAGAGATACAAATGCAGAAATTAAAACTGCACCTGCAACTACAATACCAAACTCTCTGAATAATCTTCCCACGAAGCCTTGTAAGAAGATGATGGGTAGGAATACAATGGCAAGTGTTAATGAGGTAGAAATGACAGCGAAATAAATTTCTTTGGAACCTTCTCTAGCAGCCTGCCATTTGTCCATTCCTTGTTCAATCTTCTTGTATATATTTTCCGTCACTACAATACCATCATCAACAACTAATCCAGTTGCCAATACCAATGAAAGTAACGTCAATACATTGATGGAAAATCCTGCGAGGTACATAATGAAAAATGCACCTACCAAGGCAACCGGAATATCAATTAACGGGCGGAAGGCAATTGACCATTCACGGAAGAATAGATAGATGATAATTACAACTAATAGAATAGCAATTATTAGTGTTTCTTCTACTTCCTTTATGGCCTTTCTTACAAAGAGGGTTTTATCAAAACCAATTTCAAGAATGATATCTTTTGGCAAATCTTTTTTAACGGTTTCAATACGTTTGTATAATTCATCTGCAATAGCTACCTGGTTTGAACCTGGTTGAGCGACTACTGCTAAATTGACTGATCTAACATTATTTTTTCTGGTGGATGACTCTTCGTTCTCTGGACCAAGAATTGCATAACCAATATCTCTAAGTCTTATGATGTTACCTTCAGTTTGTTTTACAATGAGGTTGTTGAAATCTTCTTCGGTGGTAAGTTTGCCATAGGCTTTAACAGTCATTTCAGTGGTGTTACCTCTGACTTTACCTCCTGGGAGTTCCACATTTTCTCTATCCAAAGCAGCTTTTACATCTTGTATGGTAAGTCGGTATGCAGCAAGTCTAACCGGATCAAACCAAATTCTCATAGCAGGTCTTTGTCCGAATACATTTACCCCACTTACGCCTTCAATTGTTTGTAATCTTTCTTGTACAATGTTTTCAGCAAGGTCAGACAGCTCTAGCATTGTTCTTCTGCTGCTCTGCATTTGCATATAAATGATAGGCTCTGAATCTGAGTCTTGTTTTGATACGGTTGGAGGTGCATCGATATCTTGGGGTAATTGTCCAGATACTTGTGAAACCTTTTCCCTTACATCATTCGCTGCTCTCTCTAAATCAACTCCAAGTTCAAATTCAACATTAATGTTGGAGCTCCCTTGAGAACTAGATGAAGTGATATTTTTTACACCTTCAACACCATTAACCGCTTTTTCGAGCGGCTCTGTAATTTGTTGCTCAATAATTTCTGCATTTGCACCCACATAACTTGTACGAACATTAACAACTGGTGGATCGATAGCAGGATATTCTCGAACGCCTAGAAAGCTAAATCCAATAGCGCCAAAAATAATAATGACAATACTGCATACAACTGCAAAAACTGGTCTTTTTATGCTGAGCTCAGATAAATTCATGCATTAATGTTTTGAATTGACTATTGTACTTTACTCAGTTTCAATTTGGAATCTTTTCTGATGAAAAGTAATCCAGTTGTGACAATTGTATCACCAACCGCTAATCCAGATTTTACTTGAACATTGTCTGCTGTTCTAATACCAGTGGTGATATCAACAAATTGTGGTGTACCATTCTTGTATAATACAACTTGTTTAGATCTGGCACTTGGAATTACTGCTTGAGATGGAATATTTACTGCTGATTCATTTTTTCCTAAAGTCAATCTTACTTTGGCAAATGAACCTGGTATGAGGTTGTTTTTTTGATCACTTACTGTAGCTAGTACTCGTAAATTCCTGGTTTGTGATTCAATTACAGTTTCTGAAGCTAGCACCGTAGCTGAATAAGTCGATTCGGTTCCTTCAATGTAAAATTCCACCTTCATGCCACCCTTAATTTCTGCACTGTATTTTTCAGGAACACTAAAGCTTATTTTCTTTAGGTCTACTTGGCTAATTGAAGTAATTAAAGTTGTTGGAGTAACATAAGCACCGAGACTGATATTTCTAAGTCCGATTCTTCCACTGTAAGGTGCCCTTATTTCAGTTTTTCCAATGTTTACTTTTATCAATTCCATGTCTGCCTTGATATTGTTTACCTGTAAAAGGCTTAGGTCGTAATCTTGCTGACTAATACCACTGATTTTTAGAAGTTCTTTTTCTCTTTCTTCTGTTTTTTCAGCTATCTGTAATTGAACTTTCAATTTGTTGAGCTGTGCTTGAAGGTCTTGGTCAAACAATTTGGCTAACAATGTGTTTTTCTCTGCATAAGAACCTTCCTTAAAGTTGATAGAAACCACTCTTCCGGATATTTCTGGTCTGATCTCGGTTAATTCGAAGGGTAAAATATTCCCGGCTACTTCAATCACATCTGCAACTGAAGAAGGTTGTATTACCTGTGCTTCAACACTGAGGGGACCCATTTTGGAAGCTTCAGTCGTTTTTTGAGATTTGTTTTCTTCTTTACAAGCAAAAAAAGAGGTCAGCAACAAAGCTGTAAATAGTAACTTATTCATATTGGCGAAAATAAATTGAAATTCGGTCAATCGACTTTGTTTTAGATGATTTTCAGAGAGAAAACCTGTGATTTGAGACAATAATTCTGAAAATTAAAGCAATCTTTCTGCAATTCTTTTCAATGCTGAAGCTTTATAGGTAAACCCAGATTCTTTTTCACACTTTGCGATCTCGAATAGCCAGTTTTGTATGTATTTTACCCCTTCATCTGCTGTATTGTTAATTGGATAGGGGATATAGTCGATTTTCTTTAAATAGTTTTCAATATCCCGATGGGAATATACTTGTCCGGTTAAGGGATCAAGGAAAAATAAGATTTCATTTCCGGAAGATGGCTCAAATGGATTCTCTTCGCTCAGGTAACATAATAGGTTCTGTTTAGGTATACTCACTGGCCTTAAGTTGATTCCTAAAAGTTCTGCAACAATTAAGTAAAGTGCACCAAGACTATAGCTGTTGCCTTTTTTAGATGCTAACAGATGAAATAAGTTGAATTCTTCCTTTTTAAAATAATCTGTTTCGAGTCCTTTTAACCTGTTAAAATCAAAAACAGTTCTGTTTAAAATATTGATTTCCTCCAAGGGGGTGAGGTAATCATTCAATTCCAACCATGCAGTTTTCCTGATTTTTTCAATTTCAAAAACAAACTGTTCTTTATCGTTTTCACGATTCAAGTAATTGGAGATGATAATGGAGGCATCAAAAACAGTAAATTCGCCACTTTGTTTCCAGTCTTCCAATCCTTTTTCTAGTGCTGAAACTTCAATCTTTTGTATGATTCGTTCAATCTTAATCAGGTGTTCTTGGTCTTGAACAGTGTGCTTATGGTCCTCTAAAATGGGAAGAACCTCATTTCCTAGGCTCAGGAGCCTTGAAGAAACAGTTTGGTAAACTTCTTCATCTGGATCTTCAATCAAATTCAAAAGTGCAGAGAGTTCTCTTGATGATTGCATAATCTGCACCTATTTTTTTGCTGATTTCCTTTTACCTCTGGTTGGGTTGGCAATCGCGTGATCAATCATAGCTTGCACTTCCTCAATAGTGAGCGATTGAACATCGTCTTGCTTTTCTTTTGGGATAGGGAAGTTTCTAAGTCCCTTTTTAATATATGGGCCATAAGGACCTTTCAACAGCTGAATTTTCTCTTTTTCAAAAACTTTGATTGTCCGCTCATCCTTCGCCTTCCTTTTTTCTTCAATTAGGGGTATGGCCTCCTCTAATTTAATTTCATATGGGTCGAACTCTTTAGGAAGGGAATAGAATTTTTTATCATGAGCAAGGTAAGGACCAAATCTGCCAATATTTACCTGTATTTGTTCGTTTTCAAAATCACCTAATATTCTAGGAAGTTTGAATAACTCTAGCGCTTCACTTAATTGAATGGTCTCAATGCTTTGATCCACTTTCAACTTAGCAAATTTAGCTTTCTCCTCTTCAGTAGTTTCTCCAATTTGGACCATTGGGCCATAACGTCCCATTCTAGCAATGATTCTCTTTCCTGAAACAGGGTCAAAGCCAAGCTCTCTTTCACCACTGATTCTCTCAGCAGTTTCCATGGTTACATCTACATCTTTCTTAAAAGGAGCATAGAAATCTTTGAGCATTTCACTCCAATTTTCCTGTCCATCTGCAATATGGTCAAATTCACTTTCAATTTTGGCTGTAAATCCATAGTCCAAAACCTGTGTAAAGTGTTGGATCAAGAAATCGGTAACTACCGTTCCAAGATCTGTTGGGAATAATTTTGATTTTTCTGCGCCTGTATTTTCTGACTCAACAGATTTGGATACGTTGTCCTTGCAGAGTGTGATAACGCGATAGTCTCTTTTAGTACCTTCTTTATCTCTTTTTTCAACGTACCCTCGTTTGATGATGGTTGAAATAGTTGGTGCGTAGGTAGAAGGTCTACCAATACCCAGTTCTTCCAATTTCTTAACCAAAGATGCTTCAGTATACCTTGATTGTGGCCTTGTAAAACG
The DNA here is from genome assembly GCA_039805205.1 of Bacteroidota bacterium. Taxonomy (GTDB): domain Bacteria; phylum Bacteroidota; class Bacteroidia; order Chitinophagales; family Chitinophagaceae; genus Pollutibacter. The sequence goes on along the minus strand of JBDLUR010000044.1, from coordinate 2,534 downwards.
CTCAACTGCAACGAGTTCGGTTAATTCAACCGGCTGATTGATTTCCAATGGAGGAAGCATGCCTTCAGTGTTTTCTTCTTCATTTTCCTCATCCTCGTCTTTTCCTTCATTATATACCTTAAGAAAACCATCAAACTTTAAAACTTCACCTTCTGCTTTCAAAAGCTCTTGTTGGGTGGAGATGGATATTTCTGCAATAGTTTTTTCTAGTTCCGCATCAGACATTTGGGAAGCCATGGTTCTTTTCCAAATGAGATCATATAGTTTCTGAGCATCTGCATTATCAACCTTGGTTTTGTCCATGTAGGTTGGTCGAATTGCTTCGTGAGCTTCCTGGGCAGATTCATTTTTATTTTTGTACTTCCTTACCTGAAGGTAGGGTTTGCCATAACTATCAGTGATTTGTTTAGATATGTCTTGTACGGCAGTTTCACTAAGGTTCACGCTATCTGTTCTCATGTAGGTGATGTGTCCAGCCTCATACAACTTTTGTGCTATTAACATGGTTTTACTTACTCCATAGCCTAATTTTCTACTCGCTTCTTGTTGCAGGGTGGAGGTGGTAAATGGAGCTGCAGGCGACTTCCTACCGGGTTTCTTCTGAACATCCTTTACGGTATATTGAGCGCCTACACAACCGGTTAAGAATTGCTCCGCATCTTGTTCATTTCCTTTTTTTGCACCTTCAGCTTTAAAGGTTACTTGTTTACCATTAATATCTTTAGCCTTGAAAAAACCTTCAATTTTAAAGCTGGAGGTCGATGTAAACCCATTGATAGCCCTTTCTCTTTCAACAATAATCCTCACCGCCACACTTTGAACCCTACCGGCACTGAGGTTATTTTTCATGCTCATTTTGCGCCAAAGGATGGGGGATATTTCAAATCCTACTATTCTGTCGAGAATTCTTCTTGCCTGCTGGGCGTTTACCAGATTCATATTGACCGTTCTGGGTTTTTCAACAGCAGATTTGATAGCCGGTTTGGTGATTTCGTGGAAAACAATTCTTTTGGTTGTGATGGGGTCCAAACCTAAAACTTCACATAAATGCCAACTAATGGCTTCACCCTCACGGTCCTCATCCGTTGCTAGCCATACTTCGTCAGATTTTTTTGCAAGCTGCTTTAACTCTTTAACCACCTTTTCTTTGTCCTCAGGAACAATATACCTGGGCTTGAACCCTTTATTGATATCTATACCCATTTCCGACTTTTCAAGGTCACGAATATGTCCGTAACAACTTTTTACTTCAAAGTCGGATCCCAGTATTTTCTCTATGGTTTTGGCCTTTGCAGGCGACTCAACTATCAATAGATTTTTTGCCATTTTTCACTTTCTCCACGGATGTTAATCCTTTCTGATTGTTTATTTTTTTCAATATTTCGGCCTCTGTCCATTCATCAAACGAATGCAATAATAAGCCAAAGAGAATTAATTTTTCCAATTCCTCTTGCAATTGAAAGCCATTTCAGTCATAAAAAAATGTAAAATCAGCTTTTTGTCGGGTTTTTTTGTACCCTCTAGTCCGGGTAATTACACTTAGCCATTGAGGAAATCAACAACCTTGTCAATTACTTTTTCCTCTTTATAAATACGACTATGACCTAGTCCATTTGTGATGACAAATTCAACATGGCTGGGTTGTTGATCAATTAAAGGTTGAACATCAGCTAGTGGGGTAATTTTATCGTTTTGGTCATGCACCCATAGAATTTGATTACTCAGGGTGGGCACAATTCGATTAAGGGAATAGAAAGAGGTAGGTTTTCCGGAACTTTCTAGAATGAGATTATCTATGGTTTTAATAACTTGTTCTTTTAGTCCAACAATCTTGCTAAATAACCGAATTGCGGTCTCAGTTTCTGTTGCAGGTGCAATTAAAACAAGTTTTGCTTCTGCGTTAGGGGATTTCTCTAAATGTAGGGAAATAGCAATTCCTCCAAAGGAATGTGCTAGATATCCATTGAACTTGCCGTATTGCTGTTCTAAGGTTTCAATCATGGCCACATAATCGGGTAGAATAATTTGTTTTCCTTCGCTTTTGCCGTGTGCTTTTGCGTCCATTACTGTAATTCCCCAACCCTTGTTCAACATTGGAGCGATGTACATATCAAATTTGTAAGCCCTTGATTCAAATCCATGCAATATTAGTAATTGCTTATCTGCAGCTGCGTTCCACTTGTAACCATTTATTTGGCAACCGTTTACGCTGATTTTTAGGTTTTCAGCTTGTTTGAAAATTGAAGGCTTTGGTTTTTTTGATTTTCGATAAGGGGTACTAAACATGTCAAATGCTATTTGTGCTCCCCATCTAACTGAAGCAAGTGATGCTAAACGAATCTTGGTTTTAAAATAAGATAGCATCATTTGCTGTGTCCTTGTCATATTGATACAGTTAAGTTGCAAATATACTTTACCCTGAGGTCAAAGGGGTGGGTATTTGTTATGAATGGTTTAACTTTGAATAGAATCATAATTATGTCTGTTTTAGAAAAATTTAGTCGCGTTAAGCTTCTTGCATTTGACCTCGATGG
>JBDLUR010000043.1:0-3298 GCA_039805205.1 Bacteroidota bacterium | reverse complement strand
TAGATTGTTGATTTTGTCTCCGTGACGCATGACTTTTTGTTTTAGTGCTGTACCGTGTCAGGAATTACAGCCTGTTATTAAATAAGGATAATCCTTGTTTCTACTAATATTCTTCTACATCTATACCCAACTTCGCAAGATCCATACCGAAGTGTAGACCTCTTTCTTGAAGTACTTGTTCAATCTCAGACAAAGATTTTTGACCGAAGTTTCTGAACTTCATCAAATCTTCTTGCTCATACTGAACCAATTGACTCAAGCTGTTGATCTTTGCAGCTTTCAAGCAATTGAAGGCACGAACTGAAAGATCTAAATCTTCCAAAGGAGTCTTCAATACTTTTCTCAACTGTAAAGTTTGCTCATCAACCAAATCTTCCTTCTTCTCTTCTTTGTTATCGAAAGTGATGTTTTCATCAGTGATGATCATCAAGTGTTGGATCAAAATTCTTGAAGCCTGCTTTACAGCCTCTTCAGGATGAATTGTTCCATCAGTAACAACATCCAACAACAATTTTTCGAAGTCGGTACGCTGCTCAACACGTGTATTCTCAATTGCATACTTCACATTCTTGATTGGAGTGAAAATAGAATCGATAGGAATATATCCGAATGGAGCATCTTTAATTTGATTGTCTTCAGCAGGTACATATCCCCTTCCCTTTGTGATGTGAAGTTCGATATTCAATTTTGCTGAAGGATCCATTGTACAGATCAACAAATCTGGATTCATTACCTGGAAAGTACCAGTTACTTCATCAATCATACCTGCAGTAAACTCAGACTTCCCTTTTATAGAAAGTGTAAGTTTTTCAGCTTGTACATCATGATCAAGAATTTTCTTGAATCTGATCTGTTTGAGGTTAAGAATAATTTCAGTTACATCTTCAACAACACCTTTTAAAGTTGCAAATTCGTGATCTGCACCTTCGATTACGATACCAGAAATAGCATAACCTTCAAGTGAGTTCAACAAAACCCTGCGAAGTGCATTACCAATGGTAACACCATAACCAGGTTCAAGAGGACGAAACTCGAAAGTTGCTTCGAAATCGGTAGCTTTCTGGAGGACAATTTTGTCCGGCTGCTGGAAGTTTAATATGGCCATTTTAAATCCCTTTTTTGTTATTAAGCTCGGTTACCCGAGAGATGATATGAAAACCAAATACCCGCAGGTATTAGGCAGATTACTTAGAATACAATTCCACAATAAGCTGTTCCTTGATGTTTTCAGGTACGCTCTCCCTTTCAGGATAGGCAACAAATGTACCAGACAACTCAGCCTCGTTGAAATCAACCCAGCCAATCTTTGGATTCTTCGGTCTCATCAGAGATTTCAATGCTTCATTCTCTTTGCTCTTGTCAGCTACAGTTACAACATCACCTGGCTTAAGTTGATAAGAAGGGATGTTCACTACTACATCATTTACCATGATGTGTTTGTGAGAAACCAACTGTCTTGCAGCTGGGCGTGATGGGGAGATACCCATGCGGTATACTGTATTGTCTAAACGAGCTTCTAGCAATTTGATCAAGTTCTCACCAGTTACGCCTTTTAGACGTGCTGCTTCTTCAAATGTCTTGCGGAACTGACGCTCCAACAAACCATAAGTGTATTTTGCTTTTTGCTTTTCCTTCAACTGAATTGCATACTCACCCAACTGCTTACGCTTACGTTGAGCACCATGCTGTCCAGGAGGGTTGCTGTTTTTGTCGAGATACTTTCCGTTTCCGAGAATTGGTTCTCCAAAAATTCTGGAGATCTTTGTTTTGGGGCCAGTGTAACGTGCCATGTTCTTTTGTTTTTTTGATTTTTTAAGAATGACAAGTGATTATGAAAAAATCATAAAACTGAATCACCTGCCTTTTAATTATACTTATTAATTATACACGACGCTTTTTAGGAGGACGACATCCGTTGTGAGGTAATGGAGTGATATCCTTGATCATCACTACTTCAATACCAGAATTAGCCAAAGCCCTGATTGCACCTTCGCGACCAGCACCCGGACCTTTTACATATACGTCAACTTTCTTCAAACCAGCTTCCAATGCAACTCTTGCACAGTCTTGTGCTGCCATTTGCGCTGCATATGGAGTATTCTTTTTTGAACCTCTGAATCCCATTTTACCAGCACTGCTCCAAGAAATTACTTGGCCAGTCTTGTTGGTCAAACTGATGATGATGTTGTTGAATGTGGCATTGATGTGGGCATCCCCGAAACTATCAACCTTTACCACTCTTTTTTTAGCAGCAGCCTTAGCGCTGTTTTGTTGTGCTTTTGCCATAATTACTTTAAATAGGTACTCAAAATGTGGACAGGTTTCTCAACCCTTGCTCAACCCTCGCTGCACCAGTTTCCGGCGTTGAACAATTAATTGGTGCATATACTAATAACAGAAAAGCGGCATGAGCCACTCTTCTGCATTATTATTATTTCTTAGGTGCCTTCTTCTTACCCGCAACTGTCTTTCTCTTACCTTTTCTTGTACGAGAGTTAGTTTTGGTACGCTGACCTCTTACTGGAAGTCCTTTTCTGTGACGAAGACCACGGAAACAAGCAATATCCAATAAACGCTTGATAGACATCTGTACTTCTGAACGAAGCTGACCCTCAACTTTGAACTCATTGGTAATGATGTTTCTGATGGCGTTAAGCTCATCATCATTCCATTGGTTTACTTTCTTGTTGAAATCAATGCCTGCCTTAGATAAAATATACTGGGCAGTTGATTGTCCGATGCCATAGATGTAAGTGAGACCAATCTCACCCCTTTTATTCTTTGGCAAATCAATACCTGAGATACGAGCCATAGATGTTTATTGTGTTTACTTGTTGAATGTGTTTTTTTTAACCTTGACGCTGTTTGTAACGGGGATTCTTCTTGTTTATCACATAGAGTTTCCCTTTCCTGCGTACGATTTTGCAATCTGCGCTGCGTTTCTTGATGGATGCTCTTACTTTCATATTTCGTTTTTTGACGCCTTACTAAATTATTTATATCTAAAGATGATTCTGCCTCTTGTAAGGTCATACGGACTCATCTCTACTCCTACTCTATCACCAGGAAGAATACGGATGTAGTGCATCCTCATTTTTCCTGAAATTGTTGCCAAAATTTCATGACCATTTTCTAATTTCACTTTGAACATAGCATTGCTTAGCGCCTCTATGATCGTTCCGTCTTGTTTAATTAGTGCTTGTTTAGCCATAGTTTTTGGGAGCGCAAAGATAACCAAATCACTTGAATTATAAAAAAAGTTTGGCATAAATTAACGGAAAAGAACTTTCTTCATGCT
>JBDLUR010000042.1:0-5547 GCA_039805205.1 Bacteroidota bacterium | reverse complement strand
ACTCAAGAGTTTGAAGATATCCTATAACCGTGCTCGTCAGGCGGCAATTACGACAGAACTTACCGAGATTGTAAGTGGTGCGGCTGCTTTGCAGGGTTAAAAATTTTGACATACATTTAAGTGATATTCAAACGGAGTTTTTCGATAATTTATAGATTCATCAATGGAAATAGCCAACCTTATCAATCACATTGAAGCATTGATCTTCGCAAGTGAAAAGCCTTTAACGGCAATTGAACTTACCGAGTTGGTCAATAATGCTTTTGGTTTTTTAGATGATAAAGTGGGTATAGATCAAGTTGAAACTTCAATTGAAGGCATCAAAGAGAAATACGCTTCTGAGTTTTTCCCTTTTGAATTGAGAGAGAGTGGTGGTGGATTGCAATTCTTGACCAAGAAGGAATATCACCAAACCATTGTGCAACTAAACGGCGATAAATTTTTAAAGCGACTATCCACTGCAGCTTTAGAAACACTAGCTATCATCGCGTATAAACAACCTATCACTAAGTCAGAAATAGAAGCGATAAGAGGCGTGAATTGTGATTATTCTATTCAGAAATTATTGGAAAAAGAATTGATAGTGATCTCTGGTAGAAATGAACAGATGGTGGGTAAACCGCTAATCTACGCTACCTCCAGACATTTCATGGATTATTTTGGTATCAATAGTTCAGATGAACTTCCTAAAATAAGTGAAGTACTTGCAGAGCAAGTAGTAATGCCTACCTTGGTTAATGCCGAACATTTTGAAATTGAAGCAGATCAAAATCAAGAGGCTATTGTTCAAAGTGATGACACACCAGCAGCGCCTGCAATTGATGGTGATGATGTTGTTGAGACGACTGAATCCTAAAGCAGTAAGATGGATTCTATTCTTTCAAATGATTTGTTGTTAAAGGCTGTAGGGCAGTTTGGTACACCCTTGTATGTGTATGATGCCCAAAGAATTCGTGATCAGTACCAAAAGTTGACCAATGCTTTCCATAAAAGTGATGTTCAAGTATTTTATGCTTGCAAGGCACTTACCAATGTGAATGTATTAAAGGTGATGAATGATTTGGGTTCTGGTGTTGATTGTGTGAGTATTAATGAGGTTAAATTGGCACTTAAAGCAGGGGTGCCTGCGCATAAAATTATTTTTACGCCTAACAGTGTGGCACTTGAAGAGTATTTGGAAGCAACAGCATTAAATGTCAATATCAATATTGATAATTTGAATTTGCTTGAATCTTTTGGCCAGCATTTTAGTGCATCTTATCCCGTAATCATTCGACTGAATCCGCATATCATGGCAGGTGGGAATATTAAAATTTCTACCGGACATATTGATTCAAAATTTGGCATATCGGTAGATCAGATTGATCAAATTATTGCAATCCGAGAAGCAACAGGATTACAAGTGAAGGGTCTTCATCTTCATACTGGTAGTGAGATCAAAGATGTTGAGGTATTTGCAAAGGGATTAAATCTGATTTTAGGTTTGTCTGTACATTTCCCAGAGATGCATATTGTTGATTTGGGTGGTGGGTTCAAAGTGCCTTATAAAGATGGAGAGATTGGAACCGATATGTTGTTATTGGGTGAAAGAATGGCTGAAATTTTTGAGCAATTCAAAATAAAAACTGGTAAATCATTTCAAGTTTGGTTTGAACCAGGAAAGTATCTTGTAAGCGAATGTGGTTATTTTCTAGTGAAGTCAAATATTATCAAGCAAGGCCCTTCTAGAAAATTTGTTGGCGTCAATAGTGGTTTTAACCACTTGATACGTCCAATGTTTTATGATGCCTATCATAAGATCTCCAATATTTCAAATCCACTTGGAGATGTGCAAGTTTACAATGTAGTAGGAAATATTTGTGAGACAGATACTTTTGCTTGGGATCGTGAACTGAACGAAGTTCGTGCAGGAGATATTTTACTGTTTAATAATGCGGGCGCATATGGATTTGAAATGAGCAGTAGGTTCAATTCAAGAGCAAGGCCAGCCGAGGTGTTGGCTGATAAAGGTGAACTCAACTTAATTCGTAAACGTGAAACCTTTGAAGATGTAATCGCTGGTCAGATCCTCGACTAGTTGAAACAATTATTTCTTATTGTATTTTCCATCAAAGCTGCACCTTATTCCTCTATGGTTGCCACAAGCTTCTAATTCACGCACTTGTAATCTTTTGCCCGAAAAACTAAATTCAAGTACACAATGGTCATCGGCTTTGCTGTAATGAAATACTTTTGGTTTCACTTGCACCAAATCACCTCTAAGCCTACCACTGCATTTGCCACCAGATTTTTCTATATTGATAAAGAATTGCAGTTTACCTGATTTAACCGCATCTCTTATGGAGACAAAGTTATTATCGTCTATTTTATAGTCACCAGATAATGGATTGGTTTTAGCTAAAGTGTCAATAGGATTGTAAACTATTCCCTTCTCCACTGGCGCATTACTTTCAGTTAAGATGAGTGTAAATAAGCCCTCAGTGTTATAGACAAAAGCACTTTTTTCATAGTAGGATTTCTTATCTGTTGTCTCTTTGTATTTTGTCTTAATGATGGTTAATCTTTTGTCAATGCCACCTTCCATTGTTAAACCAGTCTCATTTGTTTTCTCCACTAATTTCATTGCAGTTGCAAACTCATTTTTTTCGTTGAAGCAAACCAGGTAAACTTTTTTACTGTTTCTTTCTTCTGCCGTTAAGAATAAATAAGTTTCATTGGTTTCCTCAGCCTTATATCTTCCTTTTCTGTAAAACTTAACTTTCTTGAGTTGTTTAAAGTCTGGATTGAAAATAGAGTCGGGTATGAATTTGCCGACTACCGATGATTTGATGTAAAAACTATCTGATTCTTTTTTATTGATATCTTTTGAGCTAAACTGAATGGGTAATTGTTTTTCTGGAAAAGCAAGGATGAAGTCTGTGGATTCAATATCCTCATCAGCATTAATATCTTTTTCTGCTTGCTGACACGCAAAAAAGAAAATCGAAAAAACAATGAAAGTAAGGGCGTTACGCATCAAAATATTTTTACAAAGTAATTGAATTTCTTACGGATAAAGTGGATTTCAATAGCGGATATGTGTATAAATTACATATTAATTTAGAGATTATGCAAAAATTTGCGGTATCTTGCAGATTCATAAAATGTTCGCAGACATGACCGATTTTAGAAATTATACGCTACCGTACGCAATAGACTCTAAATACAACAAGAAAGTAGCCTACTTCTCTATGGAGTTTGCTATTCATCAGCCATTAAAGATTTATAGTGGTGGTCTAGGTTTTCTATCTGGATCGCATCTACGCAGTGCATATGAATTGCGTCAGAACTTAATTGGTATTGGTATTCTTTGGAAATATGGCTACTATGATCAGGCAAGGAACCAAGACCAAACCCTGCAAGTGCAGTGGAATGAAAAGATTTATAATTTCTTAGAAGATACGGGTATCAAGTTTCAAATTTTGATTCATGATGCTCCGGTATGGATTAAAGTATTTTATTTAAATCCATCTACTTTTAACTCAGCACCACTTTTCTTGTTGAGTACTGATTGTCCGGAAAACGACTATGTATCTCAGACCATCACACATCGTCTATACGATGCAAACGTAGCAACCAAAGTAGCCCAGTTTATTTTGTTGGGTGTTGGTGGTGCTAAACTAGTTGAAGAGCTAGGGTTCAAACCAGATGTTTATCATTTGAATGAAGCGCATGCAATTTCATCTGCCTTTTATTTGTTGAACCAGAACGGTGGTGATTTGGCGGATCTAAAAAAGAAATTGGTATTTACTACCCATACTCCTGAAGAAGCTGGAAACGAAAAACACGACATCTACCTCTGTAACAAAATGTCTTATTTCTGTGGCATGCCATTAGAAAAAGTGAGAGAGATAACAGGAATGGAAGATGACCAGTTTAACCATTCATTGGTTGCCCTTCGTTTTGCAAGGTTATCTAATGCCGTTTCTGAATTACACGGACATGTAAGTCGCAAGATGTGGAACAAACATGAAGGTGTTTGTCCCATTATCCATATTACCAACTCTCAAAACTGGAGATACTGGGCAGATAAGCAATTGTATTTTTCAATGGATGAGCAAAATGATGAAAGATTCATTGATCGTAAGCGCTATTTGAAAAAGCGTGCTTTCGATTTGGTTGCTGATCAGACAGGAAAATTGATGGACCCAGATGTGTTCACTATTGTTTGGGCTCGTCGTTTTGCCGGATACAAGCGTGCAGACATGCTTACTAGAGATCGTGAAAGATTCGAAGCTTTAATGAGCAATAAAAAATATCCTGTTCAAATGATTTGGGCTGGAAAGCCTTATCCGGTTGATTATCCTGCAATTTCTGAATTCAATCACTTGGTGCATTTAAGTAAGAGCTATAGTAATATGGCGGTTTGTACTGGATATGAACTCGGACTCAGTAAAAGACTTAAGCAAGCCGCTGATGCATGGTTAAATAACCCACGTGTACCTCGTGAAGCTTCCGGTACAAGTGGAATGACTGCTGCAATGAACGGTGCTGTTAACGTATCTACCAATGATGGTTGGATAGTTGAATTTATCAATCATGGTAACAACGGATTCATTGTTCCGCCTGTTGATTACGAAAATATGCATGTACAGGATCAGGATCAGTATGATCTAGATGAAATGTACCGTATTCTAGAAGAAGAGGTTTTGCCATTGTATTACGATGCGCCTCAAACTTGGAGAGAGGTAGTTCAAAATGGTATGAAGGACGTAAGGTTTAGATTTGATTCTAACAGGATGGCTGCTGAGTACTACGACTTACTCTATAATGGATAGATACAGTATCTTTGTAATATGATACTTCCTGTTGTAGCATACGGACATCCGGTACTTCGTAAAATCTGTACAGATATAACACCAGATTACCCTTCTTTGTCGCAATTGATTGCTGACATGTGGGAAACCATGTACAATTCCAATGGAATGGGACTTGCTGCTCCACAAATCAATAAAGCCATTCGTCTATTTGTTATCGATACCGAACAGGTGTATGATAAAACAGATGACGAATCAAGAGAAGAATTTAAAGGGGAAGAAGGGTTTAAAAAAGTATTCATCAATGCGCATATTCTTGAACTCAATGGTGAACCCTGGACCTGTGATGAAGGTTGCCTAAGCTTACCTGGTTTTAGGGAAGAGGTTAGTCGCGAAAGTGAGGTGGTATTAGAATACTGTGATGAGTATTTCAACAAAAAAATAGAGACTTTCAAAGGGCTCAATGCTCGTGTTATTTTACATGAATATGATCATATTGATGGAAAATTGTTCATCGACCATCTACCTTTAATCAAAAGAAAATTGTTGAAGAAAAAATTAGATGATATTACTGCAGGTAGGGTAAAGCCTGGCTATAAAATGCTATTTCCAAAATAAATCACTTAGGGGTTTGATTGCATGTATTCTTGCAGTAAAATAGTGGCTGCAATTTCATCGATAAATTCTTTTTTTTGCCTGTCCTTTTTTTTCATCCCCATTTCTACCATTGCTCTGCTTGCCATTTTGGATG
>JBDLUR010000041.1:0-24242 GCA_039805205.1 Bacteroidota bacterium | reverse complement strand
CATAAAAAAATCATTGGTGCTGTAAATTTTAATTTACCAATAATTTGTGTTGGCAATTTATCCGTTGGCGGTACTGGTAAGTCTCCTATGGTAGATTTTCTGGTTAGCTTTCTAAAGAATGATTATCCACTTGCAACCTTAAGCAGAGGATATAAGCGTCGTACTTCAGGTTATGTTTTAGCAAACGAACAAACAACAGCAATTGAGATTGGAGATGAGCCTATGCAATTCCATTTATCGCATCCTGATATAGCCGTATCAGTGTGTGAAAAACGAATTGAGGCGATTCCTCAATTACTGTATGACCGACCGGAAACAAAATTGGTAATTCTAGATGATGCATTTCAACATCGAGAAATAATAGCGGGCTTTAATATTATTCTTACTGATTACGCCAATTTATATACCAGAGATTTCTTTTTGCCAACCGGTGATCTAAGAGACCAAAAAGAGAGTGCAAGAAGAGCCGATGTAATTGTTGTAACTAAATGTCCTCCTTCAATTACACAACAAGAGCGTTATGAAATCATGCAAGAATTAAAACCATTAGCCAATCAGCATATCTTCTTTACTACCATTCAATACGAATCACCTTTTCATATTATCACAAAAGAAGAGAAGTCTTTGTCTAGGCAAAATGAAGTATTGCTTGTTTGCGGTATAGCCAACCCATTACCCCTTACAGATTATATCCATGAATCTACTAAAACATATGATGCGCTTTTTTACAGTGATCATCATATTTATACCGTAGAAAATTTAAATGAAATTGAAGAGCGGTTTAGACAAATCAAAGATGATCATAAAATGATTGTCACCACAGAAAAAGATGCTGTCAGACTCATCAAATTCAAAGATCGAATTGCTCACTTACCCTTATATGTTCTTCCAATTTCTGTCAGCTTTTTATTTGGACAAGAAAATGAATTTAAATCGCTCATTCATGCTTACCCAAAAGATTTTTATGAATTGCAACAAATTGAATTAATGAGCGAAAAAGCTAAAAGCGAATAAATTAATACAATGGGACGAAAAAACAACAAGAGGAAGAAAGAATATAAGAGAGAGGTTCAATTGTATAAAGGATCTTTTGAAATTACCCGCTCTGGTATGGGCTTTGTGATAGTCGCTGGATTAGAACGTGACATCATCATTCGCCCAAATGATTTCAATAAAGCTTTCCACGGTGATTTAGTAAGAGTAGAAATAACAAAAGGGGATATAAGGGCAGGCAGACTACAGGGGAAGATAGTACAGGTTGTTGAAAGAAAACAAAAGCAGTTTGTTGGTATTATTGAAGTCAACAAAGATTTTGCCTTTTTTATTCCTATTACTGATAAACCGATTCCGGATTTCTTCATTCCAAGCTATGCATTACACGGTGCAAAAGATGGACAAAAAGTTATCGCACAAATTGTAGCGTGGGAAGAAAAAGATAAGCGTCCAAAAGGAGAAGTCATTGAGGTTGTTACTGATGAAATGGAAGGTGATTTGGCTATGAAGGAAATTTTAATTCAGCAAGGATTTTCCATCCAGTTTCAGGAAGATGTACTGGAGGCATCAGAAAGAATTTCCGAAGTCATTAGTAAAGATGAAATTGCCATCCGAAGAGATTTACGAGAGATTTTGACTTTTACAATCGACCCGGATGATGCAAAAGATTTTGATGATGCATTGAGCTTTAATAGAATCGATAAAAACCATGTCGAGATTGGCGTTCATATAGCCGACGTAAGTCATTATATTGAAGAGGATGGTGTATTAGATACAAGTGCATATGAAAGAGCAACTTCGGTATACCTTCCTGATAGGGTTGTACCGATGCTTCCTGAAAGGTTATCCAATGGTTTATGTTCTCTTCGTCCTCATGAAGAAAAACTAACCTACTCTTGTATCTACAAAATGACCAATGAAGGTAAAATAATTGATAAATGGATTGGGAGAACGGTTATTAAATCTAACCACAGATTTTCTTATGAAGATGTTCAACAGATCATCGATAATGGAACCGGCTTATACGACAAAGAGGTTTTGTTGCTGCATAACATGGCTCAGAAAATGCGTCAACAAAGAATGGAACATGGCGCCATCAATTTTTCTTCACAAGAGGTGAGATTCAAGTTAGACGCAACAGGCAGACCAATTGGTATTGTAGTTAAAGAAAGTAAAGCGTCCCATCAATTGATTGAGGAATTCATGTTACTGGCCAATAGAACAGTTGCTGAAACTGTTTCTAAAGTGAAAGTATCCGGTAAGTCAATTCCGTTTCCATATAGGGTGCACGATCAACCAGATGAAGACAGACTCGTGCCATTTGTTGAATTTGCCAGAAAATATGGGTATCATTTTCAAACCAAGACGCCTGAACAAATTGCTAATTCATTCAACGAAATGTTATTAAAAGTTCAAGGTTTACCTGAACAACGTGTATTAGAGCAAATGGGTATAAGAACTATGGCAAAGGCCATCTATACTTCAAAAAATATTGGTCATTATGGATTGGGGTTTGAAGATTATTGTCACTTTACATCACCCATTAGGAGATATCCTGATATTCTAGTTCATAGGGTGCTCACCAGTGTTTTAGGTGAAGATCCTATAGTTGATAAAAAAATGGAACAAAAATGCTTGCATTGTAGCGAAAGAGAAAGGGCTGCAATGGAGACTGAACGCGCTGGTAATAAGTACAAGCAGGTAGAATTCATGAAGCAATACCTTGGAGAGGAATTTGATGCTGTGATTTCAGGTGTTGCTAGTTTTGGATTTTGGGCTGAAACGGTTGATCATAAATGCGAAGGGTTCGTTTCTGCTACATCTTTATTAGATTATGACGACTTCATCTATTATGAGTCTGAATATGCCTTAATTGGAAAAAGAAGCAATTGGGCCTTTAGAATAGGAGATCCGGTCAAAATAAAAGTAATTTCGGCAAATCTTACCAAGCGACAATTGGATTATGAATGGATTTTAGACATTGAATTTAATCCTTCAACATCCAAAAAAAAGAAAAAATAAACATCTTGACTTCATTTGTTATCTTAGAGCATAGTTTATTTCTATGTCTAATTTAGAACAGCTACAAAAAACATTTGAGTCCTATTTCGCACATAGGCATTTTCCTGAAGCTCCTTCAACTTTGTATGATCCACTTGAGGAATTTTTGTTGAATAGTGGTAAGCGAGTAAGACCAGTAATGTGTTTAATGGGTAATGAATTGTTTGGTGATATTCACGCAGACGCCTATCATATTGCCGCTGCAGTAGAATTATTTCACAATTTTACTTTAGTACACGATGATATTATGGATAAGGCACCTTTGAGAAGAGGAAAGCCTACTGTTCACGCAGTTCATGGTGAGCCGACTGCTTTGCTTGGAGGGGATGTGATGATGGTGGTTGCTTATGATTATCTAAATAAAATTCAGCCTCAATATTTAAACAAAGTAATCGCACTTTTCAATAAAACTGCCAAGGAAGTCTGTGAAGGTCAGCAATACGACATGGATTTTGAAAAAATGCAAAATGTTAGCTTGCCAGAATATATAAAAATGATCGAACTCAAAACTTCGGTTCTTTTGGCAGCAAGTTTACAATTGGGTTCCATTGTAGGAGGGGCCAGTGATGGCAATCAGCAACATATTTATGAATTCGGAAGAAATCTAGGCATTGCTTTTCAAATTCAAGATGATTATTTAGATGCCTTTGGTGATCCAGATAAATTTGGTAAACAAGTTGGTGGCGACATTCAAAGTAATAAAAAGACCTTCTTGATGATACATGCTTTGGAGACGGCAAAAGGACAATTGCGTGATGACCTTATACAGGTTATGGAAACAAATCCTACCAATAAAGTTGAGGTTGTATTAAATATATTCAGAGCTTGTGGTATAGACTCGTGGGCTGCTGCCTTAAAAGAACAATATTTGCAAACTGCACTTACACATCTTGATGAAATTGCAGTTTCTAAATCGAGAAAATCTTCATTGCAGGAGCTTGCGCTTTATTTAATTTCAAGAGATAAATAATTAGAAGTGGGAAATTTCTTTAGAAAAAAACATATCACAGCATTGTCAACGAGTAACGACAATCCTCACGATTCCAGTACAGGACTGAAAAGAGTCCTAACTGTCAAGGATTTAACGCTCATGGGTGTTGCGGCTGTAATTGGTGGCGGTATTTTTTCTACAATAGGATCTGCTGCTTTCAATGGAGGCCCTGGAGTCATTTTCTTGTTCATTATCACAGCTATAACCTGTGGTTTTACTGCCTTATGTTATGCTGAGTTTGCATCTCGTTTTCCAATTGCAGGCAGTGCTTATACTTATTCATACATTAGTTTCGGAGAAATTGTTGCTTGGATTATTGGCTGGGCTTTAATTCTGGAGTATGCAATTGGAAATATTGTTGTAGCTATTTCTTGGAGTGCATACTTTAATAACATTCTTAAAGCCATAGGTATTCACCTTCCAGATTGGTTATGTGTAGGTTATCAAACCGCATATAAGATGAATGAACAAACTTTGATGGCTGGAGGAGATACAAGTACATTGCTTTACAATACTGCTCCTAAAATTGCTGGAGTGCCACTTATTATCAATTTACCAGCTTTTATTATTGTAGTGCTTGTTACCATGCTTGCATATGTTGGTATCAAGGAGAGTAAAAAGACTGCCAATTTAATGGTGATTGTAAAGATTATTGTTTTATTCTTGGTAGCCTTAATAGGCTTTTGGTACATTTTTGCTAATGACACAACTAGTAACTGGACACCCTTTTTGCCTAATGGTATGTCAGGGGTTCTTAAAGGTGTATCGGCTGTATTCTTTGCCTATATTGGCTTTGATGCAATATCCACTACTGCAGAAGAATGTTCAAATCCACAAAGGGATTTACCAAGAGGAATGATTTATTCTCTGATTATCTGTACCATCATTTACATTGTAACTGCATTAGTAATTACGGGTTTAGTGCGTTCATCTGAATTTGAAAATGTTACTGATCCACTTGCCTTTGTTTTTGATAAAATCAATATGCAAAAAGTTGGATTCTTTATTTCAGTCAGTGCGGTAATTGCAGCAACTAGCGTGCTTCTGGTATTTCAATTAGGACAACCTAGAATATGGATGTCGATGAGTAGAGATGGCTTATTGCCAAAATCATTTGCTAAGGTGAGCCCAAAATACCAAACACCTGGTTTCGCTACAATTGTGGCAGGGGTGCTTGTAGCTGGACTAGTATTGTTTATAGATGATAAATTGATGACTGATCTTACCAGTATTGGAACCTTATTTGCATTTGTACTCGTAAGTGGAGGTGTATTGTATTTGCCTAAAATTCAAAAACAAAAAGGTAAATTCTCCATTCCCTATATCAATGCTCAATTCATTTATCCAATCATTTATCTTTTTGGGGCTTATATGTTTTATGATAGAACTGTCGCAGCATTTGAAAACATTGGACATGAAGGTTATCAAGAAGTTCTTTTTATCATTTTTATGCTCCTTGCAGGTATATTGGCAGTATTCTCTTTCCTGAGAAAATACTCACTCGTACCTGTGCTTGGCGTTGTTTGTTGTCTTTATCTGATGGTTGAGATTCCTGCAAACAGCTGGATTGTTTTCTTCGGATGGATGGCCTTGGGATTGATGATTTATTTTCTTTATGGAAATAAGAATAGTAAGCTAAATACAGAACATGAAATTTCAGGAAGGGGATAAGATAGTTGTTTTGGCTACAGGTGAAAAAGGTGAGGTTGTAGAATGGATCAATAAAAAAATGCTCACAATTAGAGTAGATCATGTTGAATTTCCTGTTTACTCAGATCAAATCAATTTTACCTACTTCGATGATTTCACTAAGCCTAAGGAAATCATGCCCAAAAAATCTGCTGCGGGTACAGTACTTCCTACACGTGAAAAAAAGCCAGAGAAAATAGTAGATAAAGACGGTATTTGGTTGTCGTTTTTTCCAGTATTGGATAAAGATGTTTTTGACGATGACATTATTTCGCATTTTAAGATCTATCTGCTGAACCATACTGATGAAGCAATGGATATTCAATTGTCGGTCTTCTTTGGAGCAACGAAAGACGTAGATATAAAAAGTAATGTTAGGGGTCTTGATGAACTTTACTTAGTCGATCTCTCTTTGGATCAACTAAGTGATCATCCTAAATTTAGTTTTGAATTCAGTTTATTGCAAAAAGATCCCTCTAACACTAGTCAGTTTAACTTTGAATACAAGCCCAAAGCCAAACAACTATTTAAACTGGCCCATGAGGTAATTCAGCAACAACAGGCATCCTTTAAATTTAACTTGTTCAAGGAAATACCAGCAAAAGGGTTGTTTACTACAACTGAGAAGCATCAAGTTGAAATTGAGGATGATCAAGATGGAATTGATTTAAAAAAATTGATGTTAGCTGGGTTCAAAGTCAAAAGGAAGTAACTTCTTAACATTACTCATCGCTTTCAGGAGAATCAGTTAATTTTGAACTGCCGTAATACGCTATCGCGTTGGGTAACCAACGAGGAAAGTCCGGACAGCAAAGAGCGTCGCACCGGTGAATAGCCGGGTTCCGACTTATCGGAAACAGAAAGTGCCACAGAAAATAACCGTCCACTTTGGTGGGTAAGGGTGAAAACGGGAGGTAAGAGCTCCCGGCAAGCTGTAGTAATACAGTTTGGGGGTAAACCTTGCGTGCTGAAATGCCATATAGGTCGGGGTAAACTTGTTTGGAGAGTGACTCGCTCTCTCTCATTGAGGCTCCGATGGGTAGGCAGCTTGATTCCAGCTGGTAACTACTGGAACAGATAAATGATAGCCTTGTACAGAATCCGGCTTATTACTTACGGCAACTTTATTAAAAAAGCCCTCATGATTGAGGGCTTTTTCTTTACCAAACTAAACCAACTTGAAAAAATAACTAATTATTTACTTGAGTAGAAGTCTTTATTTATTTGTAAATCACCTATTTGAGTAGAATTTATATTCCTAACATTTATGTTTTCTGCAGAAAAATAGGCAGATATTGTAACATCACTTTTTTCTGGGTTACTTGGTAACGCTATTGAAAAGTTATTAAAGAAATCAGCGTGTATGTTTAAATCTGAAGGAGTTAATTCGCGCAATACTTTCATCATTGACTTTGCTTCAGCTAAATCAGCTTTCATATTTCTATGCATTTCATTGTCCGCCTTTCTGATCATGTTCTTATCGGGGATACTGATCTTACCTAGAGGAGCATTATCATTAAATCTCGTAATTGAGGAAGAAACCAGTAAGCTGTCGTTAAGATTTAAATTGCCATTCGTAGCAAAAACAGGATTCAAACCACTAAACTGACAAAGTGTAATTGAGATAAGGAGTAAGGATTTTTTAAAAATATGTTTCATAAGTCTGTTTTTAGGTATTTTGTATAGCAAGGAACCTTATTATGTATTGGACACTTATTAATACTGCGTCCTACCTAAAAGATTGTTTTCAATCGATGAAGCAAAGGTACAACCTAAAACTCATGTTCCAAAACTTATTCGTTAAGGAATTTTAAAAATTTCTAAAAAATAGCATTTATTGAGTCTTTTTTGATAAAAAGATAGTGTTTATCGTCTTTTTTATTGAAATAAATCTAACACATTTGCTTGGGGTTAGATAAAAATGGCAAAAAGGATCCATCTGCTTAGAAAAAAGCAGTTAAAAGGATAAAAAAGTTAGAGAATTAGATTAAATCGAGAGCTTTGGTAAATGTTGTAACAACTGGAACAACCATCAAAGAAACCAAAGAAGGGATATAAAAGTAAACGCCTACAGAAAGGGCAAGTGAAAGGAAAAATAACATCCAGTAAGTATTCTTTTGGCTTTTGGTCATCTTTCTTAATTTATAATGCAAATATACAGATGAAGATTTTATTTATTAAAAACTTAATTGCTTCATTTTCATGAAATATTTTAATGTGTAATCAATACACTATTTTAAAATATATGTAAATTGTACATCTTGTTTAAAAGCTTAGGATGAAGATTGATTTGTATTTGAAATTCGGGACAAAACCCGGGCAAAATCTGAAAATTGTAAATGAAGAAAATGGTATTTCCAATCTACCAATAGGTATTGCAGCCCCCATGCTTTATCACAATCATGATTATTGGAAAATCAACTTAGAAGTTGGTAAACAAATTAATGAAACGACTACTGTCAATTACCATTATCAGTTCAGTGATAACGATTCTAGTGTTACAGAAGATTGGGGAAGAAACAGATCTATTACTTCAAAAGATCTCTGTGATGGATTGATGATAATTGACAGTTGGACGGATATGGGCCATGTTGAAAATGCCTATTATACTGCACCATTCCAAAAAGTTTTTCAAAAATCTCATAAAGTATCGGATGTTCAACAAATAAAAAATGGGTTCATACGCTTTACAGTTATGGCACCCTTGTTAGATAGTCAGGAGGATATTTGCTTGATAGGGGATATAGATTCCCTTGGTAAATGGCAACTATCTCAACTCATCAGTTTAGAATTTGATGGTAAAAAATGGTTTGTTGATGTAACGCTTGACCAAATCAATTCCCAATTCGAATACAAATATTGTATTCGAAATAGAGCCAATGGTGGAATAAAATTTGAAACAGGTCAAAATAGGAAGGTTAAAATTCCACAACCTAATTCCACGGCCATACTTATTCAAGATAATTATGTAAGAGACGAAAGAAGGTGGAGAGGAACTGGTGTCGCAATTCCCGTATTTAGCCTAAGGTCAAAAAATAGTATGGGTGTAGGAGAGTTTACTGATATAAACTTAATGGTAGATTGGGCCAAATTAGTATCAGTTAAAATGATTCAACTCTTACCCGTAAATGATACCACTTCTACACATACTCGTTTAGACTCATATCCTTATGCTGCCATTTCTGCATTTGCATTACATCCATTGTATATTTCACTAGAAACAATAGCAGGTGAAAAATACAAAAAGGATATTAGTAGTCATCTGCAAAAAAGAAAGGAACTCAATGATTTAGAAGGAGTTGATTACGAAGCAGTGATGGAACTCAAATGGGATGCACTCACCATTCTATATGAGTTGATGAAGAAAAAGATTTTCCAAGATCCAGATTACAAACAGTTTTTTTCTGAGAATAAACATTGGCTTATCCCTTATGCTGCGTATAGTTTTTTAAGAGATAAATTTGGGTCTGCAGATGCGTCTACATGGGGCAAATATGAGATATACAATGAATCGCTTATCAGTGAACTAGCATCTCCAAATTCTCCTCAATATGACAGAGTAGCTATTCACTTTTTTATTCAATTTCAACTTCACTTGCAATTAAAAACAGCACATGATTATGCCAATAAAAATGGTATCATCTTAAAAGGTGATATTGCTATTGGAGTGCATAGACATGGAGCTGATACATGGACTGACCCAAGTTTGTATCATTTGGATAAACAAGCAGGAGCGCCACCTGATGATTTTGCTGTATCCGGACAAAACTGGGGTTTTCCAACTTACAATTGGGAAAGAATGAAATCAGATGGATTTGCTTGGTGGAAAAGCCGCTTTGAGCAAATGTCAAATTATTTCGATGCATTCAGAATTGATCATATACTAGGCTTCTTTAGAATTTGGTCGATACCTGATCATGCTGTTGAAGGGATCATGGGTAAATTTGTCCCTGCACTTCCTATTACAAAAAAAGATTTAGAGGATAATGGAATTTGGTTGGATGAGATACGTCTTACTTCACCGTATATCAATCATGATGTAGTTCATCAGCTTGCTCCAGCAAATTCTGATGAAGTATTTGCATTTTTAGAAATAAACACAAACAACCAATATCAGTTTAAAAAAGAATTTTCCACACAGAAAAAAATTGAAGCCTATTTCAATAATCTACCTGAAACGGATCACTATAACTTTTTAAAGCAGGTATTGTATCATTTACACTCCAATGTTATTCTTTGGAAGGATAATGATCATAATAAGTATCATTTTAGATTCAATGCTGCAAAGACCATCTCTTTTCAACATTTAGATAGCCACACTCAATATCGCCTTCAAGAATTATACAACGATTATTTCTTTAATCGCCAAGAACAAATTTGGAGAGCAGAGGCTATTGATAAACTACCAGCCTTAAAAAAATGTACAGAAATGTTGATTTGTGGAGAGGATCTTGGTATGGTTCCAAAATCAGTCCCTGAAATTATGTCGTATTTAGGATTCTTAAGCATGGAAGTGCAAAGGATGCCTAAGCAATCTCATCAACAGTTTTTCGATCCAATCCAGGCACCTTATTTGTCTGTTGTAACTCCTTCTACGCATGACATGAGTACACTTCGTGAATGGTGGCTAGAAAACAAAAATTCTACCCAGACTTTTTATAACCAACAGTTATGGCAGCATGGGGCTGCTCCTGAGGAAGCAACAACTGCTGTAGTAAGATCAATCATATTGCAACATTTGTCATCGCCTGCTATGTGGACTGTTTTCCAATTACAAGATCTTTTTGCAATGTATAATGAATTGCGAATTGATAACCCTTTCGCGGAAAGAATAAATATTCCTGGTGATAGTAAACATTATTGGAGGTTTAGAATGCACAAGAATCTGGAAGATATAATTAATGACCAGTCTTTTAATGAGGATTTAAAATACTGCATTACTTCAAGCGGCAGATAATGTTTAAAATAAAATACTGGAAAAAATCATTGGCTTTTGAATATCCTTTCACCATTTCGAAAGGAACCAAAACGCATCAGCCTATTTTTGTAGTTGAACTAGAATGGAGAGGTATAAAAGCCTATGGTGAAGCACCTGCAATTGCTTATTATGGAATTAGTGTTGATCAAATGGCAGATGATCTCATTACTAAAATCAAATTTGTAGAAAGTTTTTCTTTCACAGAGCCCAAAAGATTTTGGCATTTTTTACATCATCTATTTCCTAAAAATCCTTTTCTTGTTTGTGCATTGGATATGGCAGGTTGGGATCTTTTTGCTAAAATCAGAAATAAACCGCTCTATACAATTTGGAATTTAATAACCAGTCAATCACCCATTACAGATTATACTATAGGTATAGATGATCCTAAAGTGATGTTAGAAAAAATAAATAATCATCCTGCTCCTGTATATAAAATTAAAGTAGGTAATGAAGACGATTTACAAACACTCGTCAACATCCGCAAAGCAACCAATGCTATTCTTCGCATTGATGCCAACGCTGGTTGGCAATTTGAACAAGCAAAAAACATGTTGCCTGTTTTGGAAGAGATTGGAATTGAGCTGATAGAACAACCCTTTGCAAAAGATGCTTTTGAAGAGACCAAATTGTTTGCTCAAATGACTGAAATACCTGTTGTAGCTGATGAGTCTTGTGTAGGATTAGCAGATATTGAAAAATGTATTGGTGTTTTTGATGCAATCAATATCAAGCTGACAAAGAGTAGTGGTATTACACCTGCAATTGATATGATCAAAAGAGCACGTCAACACGGACTAAAGATCATGCTTGGTACGATGAATGAATCTACTATCGGGACTGCTGCTTTAGCTCACCTAGCACCAATGGTGGATTATTTGGATGCTGATGGGCCTTTACTGCTAAAGGAAGATTTAGCAGTAGGGATTACATATACCGATTTTCATTTAGTTCCATCAGCATTACCCGGATTAGGTATCCAGGTAATGCCTAATGAATTTAGTTAAATCGATATCCAAGACCAATTCCTATTGTTCTTGGTCTACCCAAATGGGCTGCACCGAAATCATACGCGTAATCTATATATTTTGTTCCTCCAATATTTCTGGCCCAAATAGAAATTTCAAATGATTTCATTCTGAATGAACTTCTTAAATTGAAAATACCATAGGCATCTTGTTTGATCTTATTGGCTAGATCAAAATATTGTGTACCTGTTTGAATATAATCAGTGCGAATTGAAAAATCATTTTTACCAATTTTGACTTGATATTGTAAGCCGAGTAAATGATTCGATGATGGTGTAAACACTTGTTTGTTGCCAGACAAATCAATTTGATTGCCTTCACTTACTGCTTCTAATTTTTGATATTTTGCATCAGTTAATCCTCCACTGTATTGAACAGTAAAGCCTTTGGTAATTTGAGCATTTAATTCTACTTCAACTCCAAAAGATCTCATTTTACCAGCATTCTCTGTAATAGTTACCGCATCTGGTAGAATTAAACGAGGTGTTTGTATATTAGTAACTGCATTATAAAAAAAGGATGCTGCGTAACGAATAGTTTGTTTTTGATTCATCCCTTTGGTACCAAGTTCAAATAGGTTACCATATTCTGGGAGGTAAGGAGATAGGGGACGTTGAGATGGATCAGAACTAATGCTAGATAAACCACCACTTCTAAACCCTCTAGCATAGGTCAGGTATATCTGATTGTTTTCATTAGTCTGGTATTGAATACCCAATTTTGGAGAGAAAGCAGTATAATTTGTCTTTCCTGTTTGAGGTTCAAGTGTTACAAACGGACTATTGGGTTGTTTTTCATATTCACTTGAAACTGTCATGGATCTGCGCTCATTATCGATTCTCAAACCACCTGTCAAGGTTAATTGATCAGTTATTTTATACCCTAGATTAGCGTAAGCAGCAATTCCAGTGTTCTCGGATGTGTTATTAGAGATAAGTGCAAAATTAACATCAGGCACACCAATGAATCCGGCATCACTTCCAAAAACAGTTGCTTGTCTACCTGGATTTTTTTGGATGAATTGAAAAAGTCCAGCTGTCCAATCTAGCTTATTTTTGTTATTAGAGGCAGTGGATTGTAACCTTAATTCATTTGATAGAATACTTACAGTATTGAATTTATTCCCGTAGTTATTATAAATTCCTACAATGTCTGCTGGAGAAAAATCTGCATCTAATGTCTTATCATAATATCTGTAATTTCTTTGGTAGGCTGTTTGGAAGGTCAGATCGAAGCCTTTGCCTTTGTGTTTTAAACTTAGTGATGAGTTTGAACTGTTATCCCTCATTTGAGCAAGTTGATTTTGAGCAAGCTCGTAGGGCTTTTCAAACAATTCAGTTATGTCTGCTACAAGTGGAAATGCGCCATTGTTTTTGCCCATGTATTGTTTATGGTTAGCTAATAAACTCCAATTGTTTTTTAAATAGTAGCGCAATTGAAGATCAAACATTGTTTGTGTTTGTTTGTCGTATTTTTCATCAAACAAAGTATTGGTGTAGAAGCCATCTTTTTTATCATGCAATACAGCTAGACTAAGGAACATTTTATCACTAATAATTGGTGCATTGAATCCACCTGCATAACGTTGTTGTCCGTAATTGCCAAGCTGTACGTCTAGGTACCCTGTTGTTTTATTAACTGGTTTCTTAGTGGTAATATTGATTATTCCGCCCATTGCATTACGACCATAAAGTGTACCCTGTGCACCTCTAATGATTTCTATGCGATCAATATTTTGTAATTGCGGAATATACGTGTCAAGGTTAAATTGCGCCACTCCATCAATGTACGTTACAACTGCTTGTTCATAGGATGTTGTGGTTATTCCTCTAATTGAGGTGACATTTCTATTGTCGCCTGAATTAGACAAATAAAAATTGGGAGCTATACCAGATAAATCACTCATCTCCCATATTCTCATATCACGAATTTGTTTTGCTTGGATTGATGTAATTGAGCCTGGCACGGATAAAAGGTTATTGTCGCGTTTATTGGCATTAACTGTAATGTCACCCAGATTGGTATAATTAGGTAGTACATCTACAATTACATCGGTGTTGCCGTCTACTGCAAATGCAACCATTTTTGAGGCAATTGCTTCACCTGAAATCATTGCTTGATAATTTCCTTTAGGCACACCTGTAAAACGAATGATCCCATTTTTTGATTCAGCGGCTAACTTCTCAAAATTTAAGATAGTAACTTCAACACCATTCAGGTTGATGTTTTGGGTTGATTTCAGATTAAAACTTACCTGATAACCATTTTGCGCATTGACGAAAAGCGTAAAAAATAATAAGCTACACAGCAACAGACTTCTCATGGGATTCTATTATTTTATTTTAAAAGAGATGAAACAGTTTTATTATTTATTTCTGCAAAAAAATGAGCAATATTATCAGTGCAACGCTCCAAAAAGATTTTTCCTTTTTCAGGTGTTGAAAGTGAAGGGTCTCCAGAACCTGTATCTTTTGTGATTAAAGTCCAGGGTCTTTGAGTCCATGCCCATCCCTCTTTAATTCCTGTTACATTAAATTGCTTGGTAGCACCATCTCCTGCTTCCGATAGCGGTAATAACAAAGTAGGGTGGAGGTGCATCATTACACTGGATTCCATTTCATCAGCATGATCACCTTTCTTTTCAAAGATGTCCTGTTTCGGAGCCGATGTAAACCAGTTGATAACTGATACCATAAGATCCGGAAATCTTCCAGCCAATTCTCTGATCATCGCCACAAAGTTGTTAGCTCCATGACCGTTAAGGATAACCAATTTTGTTACACCATGTCTTCTCACCACATCACAAACATCATTTAAAATCGCTAATTGTGTGGATGGGTTCATGTTGATGCAAAACGGCACATCAAGTTGTCCTGTGTTTACACCAAAAGGGATATTGGGTAAGACCAATACTTTATTGCCATTTTTCCATGCCTTTTCAGCACTTGATGCTGCAACGTATTCTACCTGATAATTGTCAGTAGCATAGGGCATATGATAGTTATGAGCTTCTGTTGCACCCCATGGTAATACGGCGATATCAAATTGATGTTGCTGAATTTCTTTCCAATTTGTTTCTGCTAGAATAAACGGACGTGGTGAATGATTGTTCATGTTGTTTGGTTTCTTTTTTCTGACAAGCGTTTTAAAGAATTGATACTTACATTTAGTTCAAATCCAATTAACAATACCAATGAATTGACGAATACGAGAAACATCAAAATTAGTATACTTCCTAATGATCCATACACTTTGTTGTAGGAAGCGATATTATTGACCCAGTAAGAAAACAGATAGGTGAAAGCCATGATAAGTACAGTAGCAAGAATAGCTCCAGGGGATCTAATTTTCCATTTCTTTTGAACGTGAGGAGCATATTTATAAATCAAACCAATAGCTAAAAAGATCAAAAAGAACGTAACAATAAAATGCCCAATGTTAAACAAAACATCAACCCATTGATCTTTGATCTTGAGTTGATCGATTACCCATTTGAGTACAACAGTTTGGGTTAGCATAATCAGAATGGTTGCAATCAACAATAAAATGATGATAAATGTAAGTCGAATTGCACTCCATCTTACTTGAATAAAATTTCGGTCTTCTGTTTCAATATGCAACATCGACTTTCTAAATGTACGCATGATGGTCAGTGTTGCATTTGAAGAGAAATAGATTGCGAGCAATAAACCAAAAGATAAAGTACCAGTTCCTCCAGTAAAAAAATCATCCATCACCCCTTTGATCATTTCATAGGTAGTAGCATCTGGTATTACAGTATCTAATAGGACTAAAATTTCGGTATAGAGACTTTTTGATCCAGGAATGTAGGATAGAAGTGTAAATAAAAAAATGAGTAAAGGAGGAACAGCCATTAAAAAATTGAAAGAAATTGATGCTGCTCTTTCATTTAATCCTATTTGCTGTGTTTGTTTGAGAAAAAATGTAACAACGTCGTACAGAGGTATTCTTTCAAATCCAGGCAATAGAATTTTCTTCGACCATTCAATGATTGGTTTAATAGGGGGGCTCTCAAGAATAATACGTTGTAGTTTTATCATGCGCTTCTATTATCGAATACCCAAACTATCAAGTGCTTTTCTGTATTTTCTTGCGTTTTCAAAATGTTCTTCAGCGGTTGCAGCAAAGCTATGTGATCCTGAAAAATCAGCTTTTGCACAAAAATACAAATAGTCAGACTTTTCACCCTTCAATACAGCATCAATAGAAGCAACAGATGGGGTGCATATTGGACCAGGAGGCAAGCCCTTATTTTTATAGGTATTGTAAGGAGAGGAGGCAGTGCTGTTAATATGATTCAGGGTGACTCTTTTAATGGCAAAATCACCAACTGCGAATTTGACGGTAGGGTCAGCACCCAAGGGCATTCCTTTTTTGAGTCGGTTTAAGTAAACACTCGCAATGGTGGGTTTTTCACTGTTATCATTTGTTTCTTCTTCAACTATAGAAGCAACTGTAATAACTTCTTCTTTTGAAATACCAAGTCGCTGAAGGTCGTCTAACCTTCTATCATTCCAGAATTTATTGGCTTCCTTGTTCATTTTGTTGAAAAATGATCTCGGGTCTGTGTTCCAATAAATTTCATAGGTATTGGGAATGATCAAGGTGAAAATTGTCTCTTTTGTCAATCCTAAAAACGACAATGAATCATTGTTATTCATGAATTTTGAAAAATCAGAAGAGCTTGATGCTAGTTTCTTACCTAGAAAATCTGCTAGATCTTTACGGGTACGAATTTTATTGATGGTGATTTTAACAGGATCCTGACTACCGTTATGCAATTTTCTAAATAATGTAAACACGCCCATCCCATCTTTAATTACATATCTACCGGGTTTGATATTTTTCCAATAGCCTGTCATTTCCGCTAACGCAAGAAATGTAGTGTAATGAGTGGCATGCAGATTTTCCTCAATTTCATTTTTTATAAATTGTTTATTGGCATTTTTATCTGCTATCAATAACTCGACTTCTTCTTTATTGAATTTTGTAGCACTGCTTAAAAAAACAAAATAAAAGAAACCGGCAGCAATAAATGCCAATACACCAATTAGTAGTAATCCAATTCGGATACCCTTGCTTTTAGTTTTTTTTGTCTTTCGCTTAGAAGTTGCCATAAGTACTATTCATAAAAAAACCCTGCCTTATAGAAGCAGGGTTCAATATACTTTAAAAAAGAATTTATTTTGAAGTATCTGCTACAGGATTTACTGGAGTAGGTGTTTGTTGAACTGGGGCACTACCAGTAGTAGTAGGAATATTCTTGATAATATTCTCTGATCCAGTACCCTTGTCTGAATTAATAACCAATGCTGAAACCAAGCAAAGGATAATCAAAACACTTGAAAGTATCCATGTGCCTTTTTCTAAGACATCAGTTGTTTGTTTTACGCCCATGAACTGATTGCTGAAACCAGCAATTGTACCTGAAAGACCACCACCTTTAGGGTTTTGAATCAATACGATTGCTCCAAGAAGGATAGATGCGATGATTACCAAGGCTATAAAAAGAGTTGTCATATGCTGTTTTCTTTGATCTGAATAATTTTGGCTGCAAAAATATGGCTATTGGCAGGATTTTGCAAACTTAATTTAGCGTATACTTCAATAGCCTTTTGGGCTAAACCTTGCTTCAAATAGACCTCTGCCATGGCTTCAGTGGCAATAATTTCCTGCATGATGGGCTGGTCTAGTCCATTGTCTATTTCTTCATCAGATTCCTCAATTTCATTGATCTCAGCAGCAGGTTGAAGTCTCTTCATGGTTTTAAGCCAAGCAGTAAACGTCTTTACTTTCCTGCCTAATTCATCTTGAGCATCATCCAAACGTGTCTTTATACCCTGTGATGCAAAGTAATCGACTGTATGATAAGGCTCAATTGGAATTGGGAGATTTACCTCAGCTGGCGTTTGTTCTGGTGATACTGAGATCGGCTCCTCGATAGGTGCTGTAAAAACAGGTTTCTCTTCTAGGAAGTCCACCTCCGTTTCAGAAAGAGAGTTCTCCCAAGTTGTATCATCTTCATCGATGAATTCAGTTACAGGAAGTTCGATAGGTTCATCTTCAGAAACATTGTTGAAATGTCTATCATATTGACTTAGCCTAAAATCACCTTTTTCAGATTCATCACTTAACTGATAATGCAGCCATTGTGGTGAAGAGAAAAAGAGTGCTGTATGGGTCACTTGTTCAGGAAAATCAAGGTGGTAAAGGGACTTCAACTTACAGCTATACAAGAACTGAATGATAGAAGAGAAGGGGTATTGATCAGCTATACGCCTAAACTCATCTAGCGTAATTTCCTCCAGACTTTCTTTCTCAAAAAGTGATTGTATCAGGTAGTCCGTCTCCTTGGTCATTGTGCTAATATACCCCCAGTTTACCAATTTGAAAAAATTCGGTTGAAAATCTCGTCAGTCAAGTTATTGATAATCTGATCATTTAAACCTGCTTCTGCTTGCGTCAAGCTCAAACTAGCATTAAAAGGAAAGTTCCTTGTTAAATCAGCTTCAAAATTTTTCTTTTCGTCAAGTCGGTTTTTAAAGATAATATGAACAGTAACATTCAAATTATTACTTGCTGCAGCTTGTTGAGAAATACCAGAAGTACTCACTGAATAATCACTTATATAACCACTGATTTCATAATCTGCATCATTGTTTGTTTGTGACAACCTGGTTTGGTTAACAATTTTTTGTCTGAGCTTGTCGGTTAACCTTGGACTCAATTGTGGATTGATGTAACGGGCCTTATTTTCGATGAACATTACCCTCACCGTCTTCACTTCAGAAGGAATAGAAACATCCTTTAAAGAGTACCTACATGTGCCTTGTATACTAAAAACAGCTACAACAAAGATTAAGGCAAGTTGAACTGCTTTTTTAATTGTCCTAATCTTCAATGTCATACTCTTTTAGTTTTCTGTATAAAGTCCTTTCACTGATACCTAAATCTGTAGCTGCATCTTTTCTTTTGCCCTTGTGTTTTCTCAGTGCCTTTTCAATTAATTCTTTTTCTTTGTCCATAATATTTAGGGACTCATCTACAAGAATGGTGTCTTGAAGGCCATGGCTTTCATTTAAAAAAAGTGGCTGACTCACAACTGGTAGTACGCTGGGCGTATAAGTTTCTTGTGGTTGTCTTACAACCGGAATATCATGCAAGTAAGATTCTTCTATTACATCGGATACAGATGATATTGCATTTGGATTTTGAATGATCTCCAAAAACATTTTTTTCATCTCCGTAACGTCTTTCTTTAAATCAAAGAAAAGTTTATAGAGGATATCCCTTTCGTTCATGAATTCATGCTGACTCGAACTACTAGAACCTTGCACCAACATCGGTAATTGCTGTGTGCTGTGTTTAGGCAAGAAATTTTCAAGTACTTGTGCTGTTATGGTTTTTTCTTCGGCTAATACAGATATCTGTTCAGCAATATTTTTCAACTCTCTAACATTGCCTGGCCAACCATAATTTATTAGCACTGTTTTGGCATCTTCTGTCAATTGAATTGGACTTGTTCTATAACGCTCTGCAAAGTCGACTGCAAACTTCCTGAACAATAAAATAATGTCTTCTTTTCTCTCTCTCAAAGATGGCACCCGAATAGGTACTGTATTTAGTCGATAATAAAGATCCTCTCTGAACTTGTTGTTTTGCGTGGCTTGCAACAAATCTTTGTTGGTGGCGGCAATCACCCGAACATCCGTCTTCTGCACTTTTGAAGAACCCACTCTGATAAACTCAGCATTTTCTAAAACCCTGAGCAATCTCGCTTGAGTACCTAAAGGAGTTTCTCCAATTTCATCCATGAATAGAGTGCCACCATTCACGGTTTCAAAATATCCTTTTCTTGAATCTACAGCACCTGTGAATGATCCCTTTTCATGACCAAATAGTTCTGAATCGATTGTTCCTTCAGGTATCGCTCCGCAGTTGACAGCAATAAAAGGACTGTGTTTTCTAGGTGATAACGCATGTATGATTTGAGAAAATATTTCTTTACCAACACCACTTTCACCTACAATTAATACAGTTAAATCAGTATTGGCAACCTGTGATGCTACCTGCAAAGCATAATTCAAAGCAGGGGAGTTACCTATTATGCCAAATCTGTTTTTAATACTCTGGATGTCCATTACACTTCTATTAAATGTGGTTGATCAACAATCTTACCAATCATCGTGCCTTGGGTACATTCTAAAGCCAGAACATGTACATATGTACCTGGTTGCTGAGCTATATCAGTTTTATCAAAAACCATAACTTTGTACTGACTGTTTCTGCCCATCCACTGCGACTTACTCCGTTTAGAGTCTCCTTCAATCAATACTTCGAATACTTTACCAATATCTCTATTGTTCGATTCCAGCGAGAGTTCATTTTGGAGTTGAACAATCTGAGCAAGCCTTCTTTTCTTGGTCTCTTCCGGTACATCATCTTTGTATCTTCTAGCAGCTAAAGTTCCAGGACGCTCTGAGTATGCAAACATATAGCTGTACTCATAAGCAGTCTTCCTCATAATATCCAATGTATCTAGATGATCTTCTTCTTCTTCAGTACAAAATCCTGCTATAATATCTGAGCTGATAGCACAATCAGGCATAATTTCTTTTATTCTTTTCACCCTACCCAAATACCATTCTCTGGTATAGGTGCGGTTCATCAACTGTAAAACTCTGTTTGAACCACTTTGAACAGGTAAGTGGATGTATTTACAGATGTTGTGGTATTTCTTCATGGTTAACAATACCTTATCCGTAATATCCTTAGGGTGTGAGGTACTGAAGCGTACTCTTAACAAGGGACTTACTAAGGCAACCTGCTCCAATAACATAGCAAAGTCTACGGCATGATTGGTCTGAGGATCAACCCAATAATAACTGTCAACATTCTGCCCCAATAAAGTAACTTCTCTATAACCCTCATTAAATAAGGAGGTACATTCTTCTACAATTGAAATGTTATCCCTGCTTCTTTCTCTACCTCTTGTAAAGGGTACAACACAAAAAGCACACATATTATTACACCCACGCATAATACTCACAAAAGCACTAATTCCATTGGTATTGATTCTTACTGGTGAAATATCGGCGTAAGTTTCTTCACGGCTCAACAAGACATTAACTGCTTTGGTTCCACTTTCAGCTTCCTCAATTAAAGAGGGAAGTGTTCTATACGCATCCGGACCAACTACTAAGTCGACCAACTTTTCTTCTTCTAAAAGTTTACTTTTAAGGCGTTCAGCCATACATCCTAAAACACCAATCAATAAACCTGGATTCGAACGCTTGATTTTCTTGAATTCTGTTAAACGTTTTCTTACCGTCTGTTCGGCCTTCTCGCGAATTGAGCATGTATTCAAGAAAATAAGATCTGCCTCTTCTACATTTCTAGTAGAACCAAAACCTTCTCCCTGTAAAATGGAGGCTATGATTTCACTGTCACTAAAATTCATCTGACAGCCATAGCTCTCAATATAAAAATGTTTGCCAAATTGTTGGTCGCCATTTATTTCTGTCTGAAACGCTTCTCCTTGACGCGTTTCATCAATCGTCTTATTTACCAAATCTAACATGGGGCAAATTTAATAAAACCTAGAAAGAGTGACAAATTGTCACCTGTTAAATATTGACTAAGTATCTTCTTCCTAACCAAGAATTAGAAAGCGGGACAATCCATCTTTCTTCCAATTCTCTTTTGTTGGATACAGAATGATCAAAAAACAAAGTATCAGTCTGTAAAAACTGATGTGAAATGGCATAGTCAATTTGGGAAAGGGGAAGTAATTGTATTTTTTCTTTTATATAAAAAGCAAGTTGTGTTCTATCAAAAAGATTTACCTTAAAACCCTCTTCAATTGCTTTAATTAATCTTACAGAACTATCTGTACTACAACCGCTTACGGTAGTTTGCTCTTCGTCAGCCATGATGATGATGAATTGCCCAAAAAATAAATTGGCGAAACCCTTAACAGGCTGTCCATGCGCTTTCCAGTCGCCAATAAATGATTCAAGTATATTTTCAAGCTCAAGTGCCTCAGATAAGGAAAAGAGTCGGTTTGATTGATAAATCCACACCCTGGATTGTGATGAAAAATTGGATGGAAGTAATTCTTTATAGTTTAGATTCATGGTTAAATGGATTGAGCGATGAGTTCAGCAATATCTAAAACTTCAATTTCAGCTTCTTTTTCTTTTACCTTAACACCATCAGTCATCATAGTGTTGCAAAAAGGACATGCAGCTGCAATAATTGATGCCTTCGTGCCAATGGCTTCATTTGTTCTTTCCCAATTTATCCTAGAAGTTCCTTTCTCTTCTTCTTTGAACATTTGAGCCCCACCAGCTCCACAACAAAGCCCGTTACTTTTGCATCTCTTCATTTCAACCAATTCCGCATCCAATGCCTTGATCACATTTCTTGGTGCTTCATAAATGTTATTGCTTCTTCCCAAATAACAAGAATCATGGTAGGTAATTTTCTTTCCTTTAAAACTTCCACCTTCCTTTACTACAATCTTACCTTCATTAATCAAATCCTGAATAAGGGTTGCATGATGGATGACTTCATAGTTACCTCCCAATTCAGGATATTCATTTTTTAACGTATTGAAGCAATGAGGGCAAGCCGTCACTATTTTTTTGACCTCATATTGATTCAATAACTGAATATTTTGGTAAGCCATCATTTGAAACATGAACTCGTTTCCTGCTCTTCTTGCAGGATCACCGGTACACATTTCTTCAGATCCAAGTATGGCGTAGTTTATTCCTACTTTATTGAGAATTTGAACAAAGGCTTTAGTGATGGATTGTGCTCTTTGGTCAAAACTGCCTGCACATCCTACCCAAAATAAGATTTCAGGTTGTCTCCCTGCTGCTATTTCTTCTGAAAGTATTGGTACGTGCATGTTTTAATTCAATTTGATTTCCCTAACTATTCATTTATCCAGTTAGCTCTATCTGTTGGTGAAAATTTCCAAGGTGCAAAATTGTTCTCAATATTGCCGAACATCATTGTCCATTCTTGAGGAGAACTACTTTTTTCCATGACCAAGTATCTCCTTAATTGAACGATTATATCAACCGGGCTAATACTTACAGGACATTCCTCTACACAAGCATTACAGGTTGTACAAGCCCTCAATTCTTCTTCAGAGATATAATCATGTAAAAGCGTCTTGCCATCATTTAACCCTAAACCTTTATCTAATAGCTGCCCAATTGCTTCTGCACGATCACGCGTTTTCATCATGATATTTCTGGGAGAAAGTAACTTGCCTGTTTGGGAAGCCGGACAGGCATTTGAGCATCTTCCACATTCCGTACAACTATAGGCGTCTAAAATGTTTTTCCAACTAAGTTCATTCACATCTGAAGCGCCAAATTTTAGACTACCTGAACTTGTTGCGTCAGTGGCTAATTCAGGTTGAAATGCATATTTGACTTCCTGTTGAATGGCTGGCATATTCTTGAACTGACCCTGAGGGGTTAGTCTTGCATAATACGCATTGGGGAAAGCAAGCAGTATGTGCAAATGTTTGGACCAAGGAAGATAGTTGAGGAAAGCTAAAATACCAAGAATATGAAGCCACCAAGTAGAACGTTCTATTATTACCAAAGTAGTATCAGCGTATCCGTTAAACATTGGTTGAATGAGTGCTGAAATAAAAAAATTACCAGTTGGATGTTCTGCATAATGCACATGTCCTCTGTTTTGTAAGAGTGTATCTGCAGCATTCATACTTAGAAACAATCCCATTAAAATGATCTCAGTAACCAATATAAGATTGGCATCTTTGGAAGGCCAACCTTTCAAATCTATGTGGTTAAATCTCCACAAGTACTTTATGTTCCTCCTATAGAGAAAGACGATACAAACCAATATAACACCAGCTGCCAAAAACTCAAAAATATTGATGAGGTAAGGGTAAAGACGAGGTACTAAATTATTGAACAGCCTGTGGGTACCGAAAAGACCATCAATTAAAATCTCAAGTACCTCAATATTGATAATGATAAAACCTGCATAGATGATAAAATGTAATATGGCTACAAGTGGATTTTTAAACATTTTTTTCTGACCAAACGCCAATAAAAAAACATTCTGCCATCTTTTGTCTGGATGGTCACTCAGATCCTCTGGGATCCCTAAAAGGATATTTCTTCTGATTCCATTTATCCTCTTTGAAAAAAGATAAATGGCGATAACTAATGCGATGAAGAAAAGAATTTGAGGAAGAAAATTCATTACACAATGTTCTTGTGCTAAATTACATGTTGTATTGGATTTTAAACCAAATTTATGGAAAGAAAATATATACTTTCAGCAGATAAAGCCATGATGAAATTACGACGTATGGCTTATGAAGTAATAGAAAGAAACAATACAGAAAAACAACTTGTTTTAGCAGGTGTTAAAGGAAATGGACTAGATATTGCCAATATCTTAAAATCCATTTTAGACGAAATTTCAA
>JBDLUR010000040.1:0-8350 GCA_039805205.1 Bacteroidota bacterium | reverse complement strand
AGTGATAAGGGTTTGTTTGATGGCGAGCGTTTTGCGTTTTTCAATGAATTGTCTTAGTTAATTAATGGTTTAAATAATTGTAATGTCAAAAAGAGTTTGTGTTATAGGTGCTGGCCCTTCTGGAATTACAGCAGCAAAAAATCTAAAAGATGAGGGCATGGACGTTGTTGTTTTTGATTTGGGAGCTGAAGTAGGCGGAAACTGGGTGTTTACAGAAGAAATTGGTCATAGTTCAGTGTTTGAAACAACGCATATTATTTCTTCAAAAACCTTGAGTGAATATGAAGATTTCCCAATGCCAGTTGATTATCCTGATTATCCTTCACATAAACACTTGGCGAAATATTTTCAAGATTATGCGCGTCATTTTGATCTCTACCCATCAATTCAGTTCAAAACATTAGTTAAACACTGTGAGCGAAACCAAGATGGAACTTGGACGGTAACCGTTGAAAAAAATGGCGAAACATCAGCCCATCAATTTGACACACTTGCTGTATGTAATGGTCACCATTGGTTGCCTAGAATGCCTCAGTATACCGGACAATTTGATGGAGAGTTTATTCATTCACATGAAGTAAAAAAATTCTCCAGATTTGCTGGAAAGCGAGTATTGGTTATTGGTGGTGGAAATTCTGCCTGCGATGTGGCTGTGGAAAGCAGTCGCGTTGCTGCCGCTGTAGACATGAGCTGGCGCAGAGGCTATTGGATAGCCCCAAAATTCATGATGGGAAAACCAGCAGATGTATTCAGTACAAAAATTCATTGGTTGCCAAGAAAACTTTGGCAAAAATTATCTGCTTTCAGTTTGTACATACGAAATGGCAAGAACACTGATTATGGTTTACCAGAACCTGATGGTCCGCTTGGGTCTCATCATCCCACCATCAATGAAGATTTATTTTTTACGATTAGGCATGGAAAAATAAAACCTCGAGGTGATATTGCTTCACTCCAGGGTAAAGAAGTTGTTTTTAAAGATGGTTCGAAGGGAGAGTATGATATTATTGTGGCTTGCACAGGCTATATCATTTCTCATCCTTTCTTTGATAAGCAGTTGATTGATTATTCTGAAGGTGAAGTACCCTTGTGGTTAAGAATGATGCATCCTAAAATAGATAATCTCTATTTTATTGGATTGTTCCAACCCTTGGGTTGTATTTGGCCGGGTTCTGAATTGCAGAGTAAAATTATGGCCAGGGAATTAGCAGGTAAATGGTCGCGTCCAACAAATATTCAGAAGCTGATTGCAGATGAACTCAAGCATCCTGATTTTCATCAGATTGATACACCAAGGCATACGATAACAGTCGACTACCACCGTTTCAGAAAAAGATTATTGGGTCAGCTACCTAAAAACTATAGCAACAATGTCGTTGGAGCTCATCAGTAAACAACACGAAACAAATACGGGAAAACCTAGTATAGTGTTTATTCATGGAGCCTGCATGGGTGCATGGGTCTGGAAGGGTAATTTCTTTGATTATTTTTACGCGGCTGGACACGATGTTTATGCATTGAGTCTTTCTCATCACAGTAAAAGTAAAGGGGAAGGTAAACTTAAGTGGACGAGCATTACTACATATGTGAAAGATCTAGGTAAGGTAGTTGATCAAATTGAAGGTCCTGTATTATTAATTGGTCATTCAATGGGTGGATTTACAATACAGCATTACTTAAAACATCCTGCTAAACATGTTATTGGCACTGTTTTGTTGTGCTCGGCCCCATCTCATGGCCTATGGCAATTGATAGGAAAGTTAATGTTGCATTATCCAATTCAATTTGTTCAGTCTCTAATTCAAATGAGTTGGTTACCAGTTATCAAGAACAAAAAGAGATTGCAACGAGTAATGTTTAGAGCCGACTTTCCTGTGCAAAAAATGAATGATGTGGTTGTTTCGTTACAAGATGAATCTTTTCTTGCTTTTTTAGAAATGGTTTTTTTAAGGTTGCCCAATCTTAAAAAGTTACCTGTTCCTGTACACATCATTGGTGCTGAAAAGGATTATCTGATTTCAGTTAACGATACCAAGCGAATGGCTAAAAGGTATGGATTAGAAGCACAAATAGTAAAAGATGCTTCACATTGTTTGATGTTAGAAACGGGATGGGAAAATGTAGCTGATTCTATCAAGAAATTTGTTGACCCTCGTTGAACTTCGCTTTAAAATGTGTCGATTCAATGGTAAAAATTGGATTTTTATTTTCAATACCTAACTCTCGTATATCTTTTCCCATGGGATGTTTCAAACTGTCCACTTGTATTTTTAACTGAGCACCAATTTTCCATTTCATCTTTGATGATACATCAACAGTGGTTTTGAGCAAAGCGTTGTTGAGAAAAGAGTAGGTCATTAATTGCATTGCAGGAATGGGGACACCAAATCCTAAACCTCCTTTCACTTGTAGCAATTGTTGTTTGTCTTCATCCAACAATTTGGTACATATGTGATTCTTGTTGAATTGATGTGTAATGGGGAGCAAAATCTTTGGATAGCCCCAAAGATTCCTTCCTGCATCTACAGATTGTTGTGTTGTTACAGGTATATGAATAATGTATTGGCCACCTTTCCTCTTGCTGAAATCAGCATATAAATCTAACCAGTTTTTCAGGCCTGTTTTTTCAGTGGTTCTAACTACTGGTATAGCGAGTATGATTTCATTATAGGAACCAAGATCAGAAACTTTGTATTGGATTAAACCGAGTGCAACAACAGGTTTGCCAAAAAAATGAAGACCGGCTTTTAGGCCAGTCCCCTCTAATAAGCTATTTACTTTTTCTTTATTTGCCTTATGTAATGAGGCTATATAATGAACATCCTCAAATTGTATAGGGAAATTATATGCCTGTTGATCATTCATGGTTAACGCATGCGATCCGCACTGCTGATTAATTTTTCATCAGCTACAATTCCTCTATAAGCAAATACATGAAATAGTAACATGAAGAGTGGAAGTATGGCAATCATTTGCCAATCACCTTGCACAATACCATTATCTTTTTTGAATTGTTCAATCAGATAATATTGAGCAATGAACACACCAATGATGAGTAAGATATTGAGTAGTATAAAACGTTTCTGAGCTTTTCTATTTTTAAAAAGGAAGATAGTCAAGAAACTTAAGGTTGTTAGTGTTGCAGCACCTGCAAGTAAAAAAAGATTTTCGCGGATACTAATCACTTGCTGTGTTCCATTAAGGTAGATTCCTTTATAGACGGGCATAAAGATAAACAGCGCTGCGCAGGCTGTGCTGATCAATAGCCACAATGTTTGTATTCTTTGAATCATAGAACTAATTTAACCTAATTCTGGGTAGAGAGGAAATTGTTGCATGAATGATTTTACATCATCTTTTACTTGTGCAATGATTTGTTCATCATCTGCATTCATCAAAACTTTATCAATCATATCAACCACCGTTTGCATATGGGTAGATTTTAAACCACGTGTTGTGATTGCTGGTACGCCAATACGAATACCTGATGTTACAAACGGACTCTTATCATCATAAGGAACGGAATTCTTGTTCAGGGTTATATGTGCTCTGTCAAGTGTTTCCTGTGCTTTTTTACCTGTGATGTTTTTATTTCTAAGATCAATCAGCATAAGGTGATTCTCAGTTCCTCCACTGATCAAGTGGTAACCTTTTGCAACGAAGGCTGCTGCCATGGTCTGGGCATTTTTTTGAACATCCTCTTGGTAAATCCTGAATGAAGGATCAAGGATTTCGCCAAAAGCAACTGCCTTAGCAGCAATCACATGTTCTAGTGGTCCGCCTTGCATTCCCGGGAACACGGCAAGATCGAGTAATGCACTCATTGATCTGATATTGCCTTTAGGGTCTTTGATACCAAATGGATTATCAAAATCATTCCTCATCATAATTACACCACCTCTTGGTCCGCGTAAAGTCTTATGGGTAGTAGAAGTTACAATATGGCAGTGATCAAATGGGTCATTCAAAACACCGGCTGCAATTAATCCAGCTGGGTGTGCAATATCTGCTAATACCAAGGCACCAATTTCATCAGCAACTGCTCTGATACGCGCATAATCCCAATCCCTGCTATATGCCGATGCACCGCAAATGATCATTTTTGGTTTTTCCGTTCTTGCCGTTGCTTCCAATTGTTCATAATTCACTAACCCGGTTTCTCTATCAACACCATAGAAAAAGGCTTGATATGTTTTGCCACTGAAGTTAGCTGGACTACCATGCGTAAGGTGTCCCCCCATGCTTAAATCTAGTCCCAATATTTTATCGCCAGGCTTCAAACAAGCCAAGAATACAGCTGTATTGGCTTGCGCACCACTGTGTGGTTGCACGTTTGTCCATGATGCGTTAAATACTTTTTTCAAACGATCAATAGCCAGAGATTCAATTTCGTCTACTACTTCGCAACCACCATAATACCTTTTTCCAGGGTACCCTTCCGCATATTTATTGGTAGCTACTGAACCCATAGCCTGCATTACCTGAAGGGAGGTAAAGTTTTCTGATGCTATAAGTTCTATGCCTTCTCTTTGTCTTTTGAGCTCTTTGTTCAATAAATCAAATACCAATTGATCTTGTGTCATTGCGTGAGGTTTGTGCAAAATTAACCCGAGAGGAATGAATGAAAAAATCTTGTAGAACACCAGTTTTACACACTCATGCTTACGATACTTGAACAACTTTCGTATTCAACAGCATCGTTGCTGCAAATCAGGACCAATCTATTGTTACAAAGTGTTTTGATGAGGTGTTGATAAAGTGCTATTCCTTGTTTATCTAGATTGGTTGTGGGTTCATCCAATAAAATGACAGGAGTATCAGAGAAAAATGCCTGTGCCATTTTTACCCTTTGTTTCATACCGCTGCTGTAGTTCCTAATTCTTTTATTTGCGGCTTTGGTCAGTCCAATTTCTTCAATGATGTTTTCTGTGGTCCACCCCGACTGAAAAGGCTTGAAAGAGGCATGGTAGTTAAGGAATTCTACAACGGTCATGTCTTCAATCACCTCTAAATAGGGGGCACAAATGGATATATATTTGAAAACATGCTCTGGAGCTATCTTTTTATCGTCCAGCTCAAATTCAATACTTCCTTCACTGAGGTGTAGAGCACCTGCAATACATTGCACTAAAGTAGACTTACCAGATCCATTGTGTCCGGTTATGGCATAATGATTAGGAGAATTAAATGCTAGATCACGGTTTCTAAAGATCCACTCTCTGTTGAATCTTTTCCCGGCTTTATTCACCAAGATCTTCATCAGTGGTATTTTTATTGAAACGCTTGATGATACCTCTGCTGCTCTCACGAATGAAGGTCACAATTTCATCTCTCTCATCTGTCACTGGAAATTCTTCTTCTATGAAATCAACTGCTTGGGTTGTATTCATTCCCTTGTTGTAGATATGTCTATATATATCAAGAATTTCATTGATTTTTTCAACAGTGAATCCCTTCCTTTTCAGTCCAACTGAGTTGACACCAGCATAACTGAGTGGAGATCTTCCTGCTTTGATATAAGGCGGAATATCCTTTCTAACCAATGATCCTCCTGCTACAAACACATGTTGTCCAATTTTTACAAACTGGTGAACAGCTGTCATGCCCGCAAGTATAGAGTAGTCGCCTAATATAACATGACCTGCTAATTGGGTATTGTTACTCATGATACAATTATCACCTATCACACAATCATGTGCAATGTGGCTGTAGGCCATTACCAAGCAATTGTTTCCTACTACGGTTTTCCACCTGTCTTTTGTCCCTCGGTGTATTGTTACAAATTCACGAATAGTTGTATTGTCTCCAATCTCGACTGTTGTCAGTTCACCCTCAAATTTTAAATCTTGGGGAACTGCAGCGATAACTGCACCAGGGAATATTCTACAGTTTTTACCAATTCTGGCTCCATCCATGATGGTTACATTACTGCCAATCCATGTGCCCTCTCCAATTTCAACATTCTGGTGAATGACAGAAAAAGGGTCGATTTTCACATTAGTGGCAATCTTAGCATTATGATGGATATATGTGTGTGGATGAATCATTTGAAATGTTTTGGTTAGCTACCTTCTCTTTTTACCAATTGTGCCATTAACATGGTCTCGGTTGTAATCTTATTGCCTACATAAACTGTTCCAATCATTTCACAAAGTCCTCTGCGAATAGGTCCGGTTAGCTCTAACTTCATAATCAAAGTATCACCTGGAACAACTTTATGCTTGAATTTACAATTATCGATTTTCACAAAATAGGTATCGTATTCTCCCGGCGGTAAAGAGTTTATTGCAAGGATTCCACCAGTCTGGGCTAACGCTTCAACCTGCAAAACACCTGGCATAACTGGATTACCTGGGAAATGACCACCAAAAAATGGTTCATTGAAAGTGACATTCTTGATACCAACAATATGCGTATCTGAAAGTTCAATGATTTTATCTACCAATAAGAAAGGATACCTGTGGGGTAGTTTTTTTTCAATCTGTGTAGTGTTGTAAACTGGCGCTTGGTTAGGGTCATAAACAGGCACATTTTTTACGTGCTTGTTTTTCTTGATGTATTGTTTGATGAGTTTTGCAAACTCAACATTTGAATAGTGGCCAGGTCTGTTCGCAATAATATGTGCTTTTATCGGATAGCCAATCAACGCTAAATCTCCTACAACATCCAGTAGCTTATGTCTTGCAGGTTCATTAGGAAAGCGGAGTTCAAGGTTGTTGAGGTAGCCTTCACTTTTTACTTCAATCTTATCTTTTTTGAAAATGCTAGCCAATCTAGCCATTTCTTCTTCAGAAACTGGTTTGTCAACAACAACAATAGCATTGTTGATGTCGCCTCCCTTGATAAGGTTATGGGCCAACAAAGCTTCTAGTTCATGTAGGAAACAGAAGGTTCTACAAGGTGCGATCTCAGCTTTGAAATCAGCGATACTTTTTAGTCCTGCATGTTGTGTGCCTAAAACGGGACTATTAAAATCTATAAGTGTAGTTACTTTATATTCAACGGAAGGCATTGCAACCATTTCCACTCTTTTCTCTTCATTGTAAAAAGAAATGTTAGTATCGATGGTATACCAGTGTTTAGCTGCTTCTTGCTCTTCAATTCCAGCTTCTTCAATAATCTCAACAAAAGGTTGAGAGCTGCCATCCATGATGGGGATTTCTGGTCCGTTAATATCAATTAAACAGTTATCAATTCCCATTCCAACCAACGCCGCAAGAATATGTTCAACCGTACTCACTTTCGCACCCTTGTCTTCCAGTGTTGTACCTCTAGAGGTATCTGTAACTAGATCACAGTCGGCCT
The DNA here is from genome assembly GCA_039805205.1 of Bacteroidota bacterium. Taxonomy (GTDB): domain Bacteria; phylum Bacteroidota; class Bacteroidia; order Chitinophagales; family Chitinophagaceae; genus Pollutibacter. The sequence goes on along the minus strand of JBDLUR010000040.1, from coordinate 1,045 downwards.
TAATGATAGGCTGACCAGGAAGATCTATTCGCTTGAATTGGATGCCGAAACCTGGGTTGGCAGGATGCAAGATCATATCCACCAAAATACCCGTATGTAAACCCGTACCTGAAATACTGATCGACTGCTTGATCGTATGTTGTTTATCAGGATTAAATTGTTTAAGACTCATAGAACAAATTGAATGCAAAGATAAACCATTTTTGGGAGGTGAAAAATGGTTGTAAAATATTGATTTTCAATTATTAAGAAGAAATACTGTCTCTTTCTTTGATCAATTGGGCTACCAATGTCTCTAATTCATTGATTTTTTTATCCAATTCTGGGAGTTTTTTATAGACGGCCTGAGCTCTCATGGATGCCCCAAATTCCATGGCGGGTTTGCCATTTAGTGCTGTATTAGGCTCGATAACCGATTTGCTGATGCCACTCTGGCCATTGATTCTCGTGCCATCGGCTATGGTAATATGACCAACAATCCCTACCTGACCACCTATCATTACATTTTTTCCAATCTTAGTACTTCCGCTAATTCCTGTTAAAGCAGCAATAACCCCATGCTCACCTACTTCAACATTGTGGGCTATCTGCAACAAGTTATCCAATTTTGTTCCTTTCCTAATAATGGTTGAACCCATAGTAGCCCTGTCAATGCAAGTATTGGCTCCAATTTCAACATGATCTTCAATGACAACATTTCCAAGTTGTGGTACTTTATTGTAAGTGCCATTTTGTTGTGGAGCAAAACCAAATCCATCACTTCCCAAAACAGTACCCGCATGTATGGTAACATCGTTTCCAACCCTACAGTCATGATAAATCTTTACGCCAGGATACAAAACAGTCCTTTCGCCAATGGTAGTATTGGCGCCAATATATACCTGCGCATGGATCTTGGCTTCATTTCCGACTACTGCGTTTTCTCCGATATAGCTAAAGGCAGCTATGTAAACTTGTTCTCCAATCTTTGCCGATGGATGAATAAAAACGGGTTCTTCGATACCTACCATTTGTTTGGCCTTCATTTGCTGATAGTATTGCATAA
>JBDLUR010000039.1:0-2808 GCA_039805205.1 Bacteroidota bacterium | reverse complement strand
GACCATATAGAATTGTGTATCATACCTGTCACTCTAGAAAAAACCAACTTTATCCACTTAAAAGCGGGTGATATGGTGAACCTAGAGTTTGACATCCTGGCCAAATACACAGAAAAACTTTTAATCAACTCCCATGTTCGATAGTGTTTCCGATGCGTTAGTTTCCTTTAAAAATGGGAATGCCATCATTGTTGTAGATGATGAGGATAGAGAGAATGAAGGCGATATTGTAATTCCTGCATCCTCCTGCACCCCTGATCAACTGAATTTTTGTGCGACTTATGGAAAAGGATTGGTTTGTATTGCCATTGATCACAATACCGCCATTCGATTAGACCTCAGAAAACAAAGGAGCAATAAAAAAGATCCTCATCATACTGCATTTTTAGATGCAATTGATGCAACAGTCGAACATGGCACTAGTACAGGTATTTCTGCATTTGATCGTTCTATCACTGCACAACTTATTGCAAACCCAAATTCAAACTCTTCAGATTTCATAAAACCAGGACATCTTTTTCCAGTCTTGGCAAAAAAAGGTGGCATTAAAGAAAGAAGAGGTCATACCGAAGCAGCTGTTGATTTATGTAAGCTATGCGATCTCTATCCAGCTGCAATCATTTGTGAAATCATGGAAGCAGATGGTAAGATGATGAGACGAAATGGACTAGCCAATTTCGCACAACAACATCAGTTAAAAATCATTAGCATCAAGCAAGTACTTGAATATATACAAACGACTGCAACAACATTTGAATCAAATCACTTGCTTCCTAACTGTTCATTGTACTCAAGTTCTACATTGCCGACTGAATTCGGAGAATTTACCATTGAAGTATTTAAAAATACGCTCACAGGTATGGAGCATTCAGTTTTATCAACAAAAAAAGATATGGCTGTTAATCCACTCATCCGAATTCACAGCGAATGCTTAACCGGCGATGTATTCCATAGTCTAAAGTGCGATTGCGGCAAACAACTTAGTGATGCATTAACTGCTATAGCAGAAAGAGGTCATGGTTACCTGATCCATTTAAAAGGACATGAGGGAAGAGGAATTGGCATTGGCAATAAAATTGCCACTTACGAACTCCAGAAGAATGGAGTAAACACCTATGAGGCTAACGAACAACTCGGCTTTCAGGCTGATGCAAGAAACTATCAAGATGCCATCGAAATTTTAAGATACTATGAAATTACTGATGGAGAATTGATCACCAACAATCCATTGAAATTGGAAGCCGTTAATCAGGCAGGTATCCCATTGAAAAAATATACTATCCCAAGTAAACTTAATGAGTTTAACACCCATTACTTGGAAACTAAAAAACAATTTGCAAAACACTCAATTACCATAGAAAAATGATTGCTATAGTCAAATCTGATTTCAACACAGAGATTACCGGCCTACTTCTTCAAGGTTGTGAAGAACAATTAAACTCACTTGGCATTGAATTCAAAACTTTTACTTGTCCTGGTGCTGTTGAAACTGTAGCCTACAGTAAATTTTTAATTGAAAAGAAAATATTCAAATCTATCATTGTTATAGGAGCCATCATCAAAGGGGATACGGATCACTATGAATATGTTTGCCAGTTTGTAACTCAAGGCATTAGCCAGCTCTCTGCGCAGTCACCAATTCCAATCATTTTTGGCATACTAACTACTCAGACTGAAGAACTAGCAATGGAAAGAGCTGCTCTTGACAGAATGAACAAAGGAAAAGAATTTGCTGACACAGCGGTATTTATGGTTGACGCCTTTGCCAATTTTAAATAAAAACTCTTCATCTAGCTGCAACTGATTTTAGTCAGTTGTCTAAATCTAAATAGTTGATACTTTGAGCAGCATGTTCAGATTTATTCATGTATGCATAATCGTTGTCTTACTCAACACTTCAGGAAGTGCGCAGACTTTTTCTGCCTCAAACGTAAAAATTGTGTGGAAGGACAGTAATGATATTCCTTACATGTTGTTCAAAAACGTTCAAAAGGCTTACCCCAATGCGATTTTCATGACCAATGGTGGTCGTGATACAAAATCACATCATCCAACCGGACTATACATTGAAAAAGGGAAAAAATTATCCAATCTTAAGCCTATACTCAATACCAAAACATCAACTGAGTTACTACCTTTAGGTGTGTTTGTTATTCGTGAAGGGAGAGCATTTATTTCAAAATCATTGAATGTATCAACATACAAAGACGCTGAATATGCATTACAAGCAAATCCAATTCTAGTGTGGGATGGCGCAATCAATAAACAGTTACCTAAAGGAAAAGCAATCATGCGCAATGGTGTTGGCGTGAAAAGGAATGGATCAGTTTATTTTGCCTGTCTACAAATGGGATACCGCGATTTCGCCCAACATTTCATCGACCAAGATTGTATAAGTGCAATTCACCTAAGTGATCAAAAAGCAGAAACTTGGCAAAAAGACAGTAAACCTAGTTACAGCAGATATGCCACAATTTTTGTTGTGGAGTAGTTCAACTGCTTTAATTTCATCCTACAAATACACAAAGTGAATATAACAGCATTTGAAGAAATAGTCAACAACAGAAGATCAAACCGCAAGTTTGCATCAGAGATTAACGTACCAGATGAGGTAATCAAAAAAGCCTTGGAACTTGCTATACTCGCTCCCAACAGCAGCAATATGCAACTTTGGGAATTCCATTGGATCAAAGATCCTGCTCTTCAAGAACAATTTCATGCAATTTGCCTAAATCAATCTGCAGCAAAAACTGCCAAACATTTGGTTGCATTCGTAGGAAGACGTGACCTTTGGAAGTCGCATGCAGC
>JBDLUR010000038.1:0-3048 GCA_039805205.1 Bacteroidota bacterium | reverse complement strand
AAAAACATTAGCTTTGCCAAAAATTCTCACCATGGCATCTTTGCAGGATACAGCAACACAAATCAGAAGGGATATTGTAAGAATGGTTCATGCCGTTCAAAGTGGACATCCTGGCGGATCTCTGGGCTGCACCGATTTTCTTACTGCCTTGTATTTCAAGGTCATGAAACACAATCCTGATTTCAAGATGGATGGCATCAATGAAGATATTTTTATCCTTTCAAACGGACATATTTCTCCTGTTTTCTATTCATGTTTAGCTCGTTCAGGCTATTTTCCTGTAAACGAACTCGCAACTTTCCGTAAACTTAATTCTAGGTTACAAGGACACCCTACCACACATGAACATCTCCCTGGTGTGAGAATTGCGTCTGGATCACTTGGACAAGGTCTGAGTGTTGCTATTGGTGCAGCATTAGCCAAAAAACTTAATAACGATACGAATACAGTCTATTCTCTTCATGGTGATGGAGAATTGCAGGAAGGCCAAATTTGGGAAGCAGTGATGTTCGCAGCTCACCATAAAGTTGATAACCTTATAGCGACAGTCGATTTTAACGGTCAGCAAATTGACGGACCAACAGATAAAGTCATTTCATTGGGCAACCTTAAGGAAAAGTTTGAAACATTTGGTTGGACAACCCTTGAAATGCAAGGAAACGATATGGATGATGTAATCCGCGTTTTAGCATTGGCTAAAGAGGCAACGGGCAAAGGAAAACCAATTGCTATCATCATGACAACCTTAATGGGCAAGGGTGTAGATTTCATGGAAAATGATCACGGATGGCATGGAATTGCCCCTAATGACGAGCAACTCGCAAAAGCATTGGCACAACTTCCAGAAACAATTGGAGATTATTAATCCCTATTTCTTGCCTTTTTACTGAAATAGCTTTTCTTGAAGAGATCCAAGAAGCTTAATCTCAATTTCTTAACTCCATTTTGGCTGAGGTAACTTTTCTTGATGGAATCCAAGATGCTACGATGCCTATAGTGAAGACAGTAAACCCGACCAATAAGAAGTCGCTTACCGCTAATTTGACTGGATAATAGTCGATTAAAAAAGTTTCTCCTTGCAGAGGCACTAATTTGTACTTCACTTGCACATAATATAAGATCACTGCTATAATCATGCCCCCAATGGTTCCGATACTAGACAACAAAATACCCTCGGCTAAGAATATCTTTTGAATCAATGATGGGTCGGCTCCAATAGCCATCAAAACTTGAATATCTTTCTTCTTCTCTAGCACCAGCATACTCAATGCACCAATCATGTTGAACGCAGCCACAATCAGTATAAGCGAGAAAATTCCATAGATGGCTAATTTTTCAAGCTTTATTGTAGTGTATAATGTATTGTTTTGTTGATACCGATCTTCAACTTTATACGAGCTGCCCAATAAAGAAGCAATAGAGGCTACTACTTGAGCTGCATTTACATTCGTCTTTACTTTGACTTCAGCAGCACTGTATTGGTCTTGTGCATATCCTGAGTACAGGCGAATAAACCCAAGATTAGTAATCACATACTTATTGTCGAACTCCGACTGTATAGCAAAACTGCCTGTAGGATGGGCAGTTGCAAGTGATAAGGAGGAAAGAGGATCCGCAGTTGAACTATTATTTTTTTTAGGCAAGTAAACTGAAACAGGAGAAATAGATTGATTGGATACCAGTCCTAATGCTTGCTCAACACCAATACCAAAAACCAAACCTGGTTGATCTTCATTGCCTAAAATGTATTCACCACGATAAAGATGAGTCGTAATACCCGCAACATGCGCATAATTACTATCCACACCTTTGATGTGTACAACAGTTTGAAGCCCGCCATTTTGCAATAAAGCTTTTTCTTCTGCGACTAGGCTAATTGTTTCAACTCCATTGATCCCCCTGAGTTCGTCTAACTGACGCTGGGTAAGCGTAATCATTTGGCCTTTAGCTGGACTTATCTTTACATCAGGATAAAATGATGCATACAAAGATTTAACAAGTGATTCAAACCCGTTGAATGCGCTTAGGATAATCACCAAGGATGCAGTACCAAATACAATAGCGACAACACTAACCCAAGAAATGATGTTAATGGCATTTGTAGATTTTTTGGCCTTGAAATAACGCCAGGCAAATTTCAGGATGGTCCTAAAATTCATTTGTTTTTTTCTTCGTTAATCTTTTTGAAGAGTTCTTCCATTCTGAACACATGATCAAGTGTATCGTCTTTAAAAAAACGCAATTCTGGAATTCTTCTCAACTGCTGTTTTACACGAAACCCCAATTCTCTTCTGATTTCACCTTTTCTGTCCTCTATCCTTCTTAGCGATTCATCAGCATGCTTTAATTGAAATAAACTCAAATAAATTCTAGCTTCTAGAAGATCCGGCGTAATCTTTACCTGAGAAATGGAAACCATCCCGCCATCCATCATATTGAGTCCCATTCTCAAAAAAATATCATTCATTTCTTCCTGAATGACTCCTGCAATTTGTTTTTGTCTTTTGCTTTCCTCCATAATGGATGCTTGTTGGATGTAAAATTAGTTACTTTTGGTGCTAATTCTCTAAAAACATAAGTGAGCATAATGAAGAGCCTGGGCGTAATTTTTAATTATATCAAAAAATATCCCAAAATGGTATCAGGATATTTCATCCTGAATATACTTTCTGCCTTTTTTTCCCTCATTTCACTAGCTATGCTAGCCCCATTCTTGACGCTGATATTTGGATTGCAACAAGATGGAACCGTAACCACATCTCGTTTCAAATTAGGGGGACTTACAGACCGTCTATATGATACAATTTCCCACCTAACCCAAACTCCTGAAGGTCGTATTCAAGCATTAGCCATTATTTGTATGATAGTAATCATCACCATCGTACTCAAAAATGTCTTTCTCTATAGCTCCATGTATGTACTAACTCCTATCCGCAACAATATCATCAATGATATGCGCACGGATATGTTCACGAAAATCCTTCAACTACCTGTTGGTTTTTTCAACGAACAAAGAAAAGGCGACATCATGAGCAAACTCACCAACGA
>JBDLUR010000037.1:0-3117 GCA_039805205.1 Bacteroidota bacterium | reverse complement strand
CCAACAAAGGCAGGTTGAAAAAAGAAGATATTGGGTTGATAGAAGTCAAAGATTTCTTCTCATTTGTTGCCGTCCGAAAATCCAAAGCCAGTGCAACTTTACAACTCATTAAAGAAGAGCGTATTAAGAACAAGAAAGTCAAGATAGATATAGCGAAGTAAGAATACAATTGTATAACTTTGATAGTATCATTTGATACTATCATGAAACCGCCATATTCAATAACACCTGTTATCTTATCACTCATTTCTACCATATCGGAGAAATTAGGTGCAATAAATGCCAATCATTTGCAAGCTCCACGAACCGAGCTAAGAAAAGCAAATCAAATTAAAACTATTCATTCAACACTTGAGATTGAGGGTAATACATTGAGCATCGACCAGGTTACTGCTGTTATTGAAAATAAAAGGGTAACAGCACCGCAAAAAGATATACTTGAAGTAAAGAATGCAATCAAAGTATATGATGCATTCCAAAGTTTCAACGCAATAAGTTTACCATCTTTTCTAAAAGCACATGCTTTATTGATGAAAGGGCTGATACCCATGCCCGGCAAATTTAGAACTTCAGGTGCGGGAATCGTAAAAGGTTCCAAACTGACTCATCTTGCTCCCAAGGCAAATATGGTAAAAGCTTTGATGAATGATCTTTTCACCTATTTGAAAAATGATAAAGATTTATTACTAATAAAGAGTTGTGTTTTTCATTATGAACTTGAGTTCATTCATCCTTTTGAGGATGGTAATGGCAGGATGGGCAGGCTTTGGCAGTCGGTAATTTTGAAGGAACTTAATCCCATATTTATTTTTCTACCAGTTGAATTAATAATCAAGCAAAGACAGTCGGAATATTATAAAGTACTTGAAAAATCTGATAAGTCGGGAAACTCAACGCTATTCATAGAATTCATATTAGCAGCAATAGATGAAGCATTGTCAATGCAAGTAAATCAACGAAGGGCTCCAGTAACGGCTGAGGAAAGAATAAAAATATTTCGAGAACAGTTTGGTAAAAATGAGTTTTCTCGGAAGGATTATTTGAAATATTTCAAAGAAATTTCTGCTCCAACCGCAAGCAGAGATTTGAAATCTGCAGTAGAACAAAAAATAATAATACGAAGAGGGGATAAGAGAACAGCGGTTTACAATTTCTCAAAATAGAATTCTGTGAAATAAAAATGTCCTCTAAGCTAAGCAGAGAGGACATTGTGCCCAAGACTGGATTCGAACCAGCACGCCGTTTCCAGCGCTACCACCTCAAGGTAGTGCGTCTACCAATTTCGCCACCTGGGCTGGGGGACTGCAAATTTAATCAAAAAACGGTTGTCGAAAAAAGTTTGATTTTTATTTATTTTTTGAAGGCTATTCTGAAGGTTGTGCCTTTACCTGGACTTGATTCTAGGATAAACAACTTGCCGCCATGGTATTCTTCCACAATGCGTTTAGCTAGTGTTAGTCCAACACCCCAGCCTCGCTTTTTGGTGCTTACACCTGGATTGAAAATTTCATCTTGAAGTGATGTAGGTATTCCTTTTCCTGTATCAGTGATGTCAAGTTGAACTTCCTGCTCAGTATCATGAATACTAGCTGTAATTGTACCAGATCCTTCCATTGCATCCAATCCGTTTTTACAAATGTTCTCAATCACCCATTCTATCAATTCTGCAGCAAGTTGAAGTTGAACTTTTGATTGTGTATGATTTTCAATAACAAAATGGACTTTCTCCGATGCTCTTTTTTTGATGTAGGTCAGCACATGATTAACCAGTTCTTCTAGATCTATAAGCTCTTTCTTGGGAGATCCACCAATCATACTGAACCTTTCACTGATCAGTTTGAGTCGGTCAATATCCTTTTCCATTTCAGGAAGTATCTCTTGTTGATCTGCACCTTCTTTCAATATGGTTGTCCATCCCGAAAGCGCGGAAATAGGGGTTCCCAATTGATGTGCTGTTTCTTTTGCAAGTCCAGCCCACAATTGGTTTTGCATCGATTTGTTTCTGTTGTTAATAGAAACAATCATCATGGTTGTAAAGAGGATAACAACCAGCAATTGTAAAATGGGGAAGTACTTTACTTGCATGAGTAATGAAGACTCTCCATAATAATAGATATTAAATTTTTGTTGATCAGCATCAATATAGGTTTTGATCAATCTTCCTTGTTGTTTATAGGAGGCTAAGGTAGAACTGAGGTAGTTTGGATTTTTTATAACCTTAGTACTATCAAGATTAAGAAAACCCATCACACTGTCTTTCTCATTTGCTTCAATAACAGGAATGGTTGTTTGTTCTGTGATGACGATGGAGGCAAGTTGAATGTCTTCACCAATTGTTGCATTTGCAATGATTTGCTGAGCAGCAACCCATTCTTCCATCTGACGTTTTTCTCTTGCTGAAATACGTTCAGATAAATAATTGGAATAAAAGAAAGTGCCGATAACAATTGTTACAGCTAGTAAAGACATGAGCAGTTTCCAAGTATTCGACTTAATCACAGAACAAATTTGACGAATAAAGACCGAGATGCAAACTATTTTACTGCCAAGACCCTATTTTTGCCTACTTCATGTCGGCACAAACAACACAAATACCTGTAGCAGTCGTTATTCTGAACTGGAACGGAAAGAAATACCTCCATCAGTTTCTGCCATTCCTGTTAAAATCGACTTACACTGGTTTAAAAGTATATGTTGCAGATAATGGATCTACTGACGATTCCATAGGATTTCTAAAGCAATTCTATCCCGATGTGATCATCATTGATAACCAAAAGAATTATGGTTTTGCAGGTGGATACAATCTTGCTTTGCAGTCAGTATCCGAAGAATACATCGTGCTCTTGAATTCTGACATAGAGGTAACGCCAGAGTGGATTGAACCTGCCCTAGCATTATTTGAATCAGATGCATCGATAGGAGCAGTTCAGCCCAAAATCCTAGATTACAAGAACAAGCAATCCTTTGAATATGCAGGTGCAGCAGGTGGGTGGATTGATCGCTTGGGGTATCCATTTTCAAAAGGAAGGATATTTGATATATTAGAAAAGGACAATGGTCAGTATGACCAAACCGAAGAGATTTTTTGGGCATCAGGAGCGGCCATGTTTATTAGAA
>JBDLUR010000036.1:0-4772 GCA_039805205.1 Bacteroidota bacterium | reverse complement strand
CACACCTTAAACGGAACGGCCCGTTGGTCAATCGGTTAAGACGCCTCCCTTTCACGGAGGAATGAGGGGTTCGATTCCCCTACGGGCTACAAGAAATCCCTGGCATTTGCCGGGGATTTTTATTTCGTTAAACTACCAACAATCCAGCCTTTCTCAATGTATTCATCGGTTTATTATCCCAAAACAATTCAAAATCTTCCAAGCCAGCTGCTTCATAATCTGCTTTCACAGCTTGTAGCGATAAGTGTGGTTGTTGATGAATAGAAAGCCTTGGTAATATATTCAAGAACCATTTGCCCTTGTCTGTATCAACATTAATGGAATAAGGACCTTGTAAAGTCTGGAAGGTAAAACTCATTACTTCCCACTTGCTTCCTTTCTTTGATTTTTGTACTATCTCTGTTTTGGGCATGTTGCCTAACCAAATGACTTTACTATGGGGTTGATGTTGTAATGATACTTCGTTGATTGCATTGAGAATTACATTGTTGGCGACAGATGGTTTAGGGACTTTAAACTCAAACCATTTTTGTAAGGGATGGTCTAAGCAAATGCCATGCATGTAATTGAACAATGCTTTCTTCAATCCCTCACCAAACTTTTCATGGTCGGCTCCTGTTGGATCGATGTGTTCGATATCATTGTTAGCAAAAGTTCCGATTGCTTCAGTTTGCTTTTTGACTTTGTATTTGTCGGGGTTCAAACCAACCGGACTATGAGCAGTCATGGTAAACAAGTGCCAGAAGGCTGATTGCAACACACCTGTTTCAAACAACTGTCTTACCATCTCTAAAGAATCGATGGTCTCCTGTTCTGTCTGTGTTGGAAAACCGTACATCAAATACGCGTGCACCATTATACCTGATGCAGTAAGATTTCTGCATACCTGTGCCACTTGATTTACAGTGATCCCTTTATCAATCAATTCTAATAGTCTATCTGAGGCTACTTCTAATCCGCCACTAACTGCAATACATCCAGATGCTTTTAGAAGGATGCATAAATCCTGTGTAAAGCTTTTTTCAAATCGCACGTTCGTCCACCAACTCACCACCAGCTTTCTTCTGATGATTTCAATGGCCAATGATTTCATCAAAGAGGGTGGTGCTGCTTCATCCACAAAATGAAATCCTGTTTCACCTGTCTGTGCAATCATTTCCTCCATCCTGTCCACCAATAATGATGCAGCAATTGGTTCGTAATTTTTGATATAGTCGAGTGTGATATCACAAAAAGTACATTTGCCCCAATAGCAACCATGCGCCATGGTAAGCTTATTCCATCGGCCATCGCTCCAGAGACTGTGCATGGGGTTGGCGACTTCTATAACTGAGATGTATTGATCGAGTAAAAGATCACTATAATCAGGTGTGCCAACTTGTCCCTGTTTATAGTCTTTGCAGTTGGCATTGTTGATGTACACAACCGCATCATTTTCTAAAGTAAAAGTTCTTTTGAGCTCATGCTTTTCTTTTCTCCCATGGATATATTCCCATAACATTTCCATCGGCGCTTCGCCATCATCTAAGGTGATGAAGTCGAAAAATTCAAAAACCCTGGCATCGGAAAGTGAACGCAGCTCGGTATTAGGAAAACCTCCACCCATTGCTACTTTAATACTGGGCTGATGTTGTTTCAACCATTGTGCACACCTGAATGAAGTATAAAGATTGCCTGGGAAAGGAACAGAAATAGCTACCAGTGCAGGTTGTATGTCATTTATTTTTTCTGAGAAAATTTCCAACAAGATGTTATCTATGAATGTGGGAGGTGCTTGAAGAGCATTATACAATTCGTCAAAGCTGTTGGCAGATCTTCCCAGTTTTTCGGCATATCTGCTAAAACCAAAATGTTCATCGATAGTTGCTTTGATCAAATCGCTCAAATCTTCAAGATACATGGTTGCCAGGTACTTGGCTTTGTCCTGCATGCCCATATTACCAAAGGCCCATTTTAAATCATCTGTTTGCGCAAAGCGACTCGCCTCTGGAAGAAAATTTCTGCTGCAGATAGCATGCGCTAATGTGTCACGCTTTCCTTGGAGAAATAAAACCACATCATCTATCACACGGATATAGTCATCTTTTAAAGCAAGTATTCTTGCTGTATTATCATCCAGTTCGGGATTGCTCAGTTCAATCTCTTGAAAAAGTTGAGTGAGTCCCTTTTTCGAAAATAATTTCAAAATGACTTCTATCCCCAAATCAGCCTGGACTGCCGAAATTTTCTTGGTATTGAAAAATCCCTTCAAATAAGCCGTAGCGGGATATGGCGTATTGAGTTGCGTGAAAGGAGGGGTGAGCAGAAAAATGGGTGATGACAATTGTATCAGATTTTCTTGAACAAAATTAATACATCAACAGTAGATCACGTTAAAAATAAAGCCAGGTTAAATACCTGGCTTTATGTATTATGCTGAATTAACTTTTACAGTATCACTATTCGTTTCATGTATTGATTCAAGCCATGTGTAATCTTGATTAGATATACACCTGGTTTAGCATTTTGCATACGAATATTTCCTTTAAAATTACCGGTGAAATTAGCTTGTGTTTGACGGTATACCTCTCTACCTTCCGAGTTTAATACAGCAATACCCAAGTCTTCTTTACCTGTTACACTGAATGTCAAATTAAAGTTTCCATTACTTGGGTTAGGCGCTACTGTGAATCCAATTCTTTCGGGTGCTACATTGATAACAGACGTTACTGTTACATCTTGTTCAGCAGAAAGGCTTTCACACTTGAACTCATCCACTACTGATGTTCTGTACTTTCCTGATTGGGTAACTTTCAGTTTTTGTCCTTTTTCACCTTGGATGTCAAAACCATTCAACTGCCATTGGTTGCCAGTCACAACAGAACTAGTTAAGGTATCAGCGTTTCTTGTTATGGTTGGAATAACATTGCTGATCGCAGTAACTGCAGTTTTAGGAGTTGGACAAGTTTGGGCGAGGATTTCAACTCTCATATCGTAGAAGAAGTAGTAAAACTGACTTGGATCTGCTGTGGCCGAAGACACAACACTGTTTCCTGTAATAGTTAATCCACTGTTTACGCCATTTATCTTTTGTGGGTAAGGAGTTGCAGCAATATTGTTATTTCTATAAACTGTTGCTCCTTCCAAACATTGCATAATCAGTACATGGTTACCTGGATTAGTAACTGCAAAGTTTAGGTTGAATACCATTCCTTTGTCGTTTGGATCATTTTCATTTACAGCTCCACCTTGTGCTGTTGGTCTCGTATTTGATACTATGAAATCACGTTGTCCCAAATTAAAATAACTATATCCTCCCTGTCCGTTTTCACTAGCAAGGTCTGCTAAAATTATTCTCACTTTTCCAGGATTACCAACATACATTTTTACAGATTCAATCACCATAGGAACGGTGTTTGAGAACCTAACAAAGTTTCCATTGAACTCATTGTAACCGCCAGAAGCAAATGCCATTTTATCTTTTAGTCCTACTGAACCAACTAAATCATTAAAGGCTCCGTAGTATTTTTTATCTGCGGTTAAGGCTGTTGTGTTTGCAACTGTATTTACCGTAGTTAATGCAAATGGAATTTTTGCAGTATCGGATGCAAACCAGCTGATATAGTTTCCTGCTGTAACAGTGCCTTTCAATAAGGCTGCTGAATTGTTGCAAATCAAGGCTTGTAATGCTGTTGGCGCAATTCCGGCACCTAATGCACTTGCTTCAGAAACAACCTGGTTGTTTTCTGAATTCTGATCGGTCAGTAAAGTTGATTTTGCTGTGAAGGTATACTTAGCATTTGCCTTCATTACAAATGGTGTTTGGAAGGTGTATTCCGATTCTGCTCCTGCTACTAGTGGACCATTGAAAACACCTGATAGGGTTGAAAGCGGATTGCCGTTTTCGAGGATATCAACAGATAGTGGAATATTTCTTTGTTCTTTACTTCCTGAGTTTCTGAGTTTGATTGTGACAAATTGTGAACCATCAGCACATTCTCCATCAAAGGGGTATACAACTGAACTCATTGCAAGATCGTTCGAAGGCCTTACGATTACCAATGTGTAATCTTGCGCTTCACCTCTTGAGTAGTTTCCTGAAGGTTGAATTGAGTTAGGGTCATTTGTTTCTGAAACAATCACACGCATCAGCATTTTGTCTCCAATAGCAAAGCCGGTTGGTAGTGATATTGTTGGTTTGAATGTACTATCATTAAGTAGCGCACCACTTGTTGCAAAAATTTCACCTGCGTCTCCAAAGTCTCCATCATTATTTGTATCGATGAAGATTCTAGCATAACGCGTGTTGTTAGTATTGTCGCAACTTTTTACACGAAGAAAGAAGTTGTTTGATCCGCCAGACTCGATTGTGCCTGTCAAGAATCTGCTATCAGTGTTTGATTTACAGGTGTCTTTGTATTTTGTACTAATGCCACCAAATGAAACCGTATCTATATATGATCCAGTTTCGTCGCTAAAGTTTACGCCAGCATACGAAGTGCCACCAATACCTGAAACAATCAATGAAAAGTTTTGGGTTGCATTTCCACGGATTAGTTGTCCTTTATGACGCACTTCAATTGTATAGGTTTCACCGAGCAATACAGAATCAATTTCTATTTTTTCAATATTGTCAACATCATTGTCGCCACGTGTAGCAGGATTAGCAGGCGCTGCTCCATCTAGTTTCCAAGGAAAGAAAGTTTTAGTTCCTTGTTTGATTCTGAGGTCAAGGTCGTTAACCAATTTCTTTTCACGTGAATTCAAAGTGCCATTGGTTGTAACAGTACCAG
>JBDLUR010000035.1:0-7488 GCA_039805205.1 Bacteroidota bacterium | reverse complement strand
TTTTTCGGGTCTATCAGTTTTTTTACAGCTTTCAATTTTGGTAGAGATGGGCCATAGTAAGCCTCCAGATAATTTTTTTGTGTTCTATCAATGAAGTTGATGTAGCTGTATTTAGATGTGTATTGTTCCATGACTTCATGGAATACATCAAGCCATTGCATATTCCCAAAAAGATTTTGATCACCTTCTTTCCAACCCAGATCTATTGAGGTAATCATTTTTGCCTTCCTGGCAAAAAAAGCAGTTTGGTCTGGTTGTGTATTTTCAATAGCACCACCCATAATAAAGCATTTCCACATACCATATCCCGAAGTGCCTGGCCAACTGAGTAGGCTTCCAAAAATAGTATCTATTGCAGTAGAAGAAAGGGGTTCAAAAGCAAATCTTGATTTCTCATGAACGTATTCAGGGTCACCAGCTTCAGATAGAAACTCCTGGGCATCCCAATAAAGCCCATTTTTAATTAATTCAATAGTTGGTGATGCAATATCATATGCAGGCTTCATGATAGCATTAAAAGTTGCGAGATCACCAGCAAATTGACCTAGTAATGCAACAGACAGTTGATTGGCTGTACCAGAAGGTCGAACCCTAACTTGCCGTGCAGTGACAGACAGTTTTGCGCCTAATTCTTTTGGGGATGCTAGAAGTACTTCTTGTAGTCTTTCAAATACCTGTCTTGGCTTATCTGTCCAAATAAGTTCAAAATAAGTGACAGTATTCACTGGGAAAGGCTTGAATACAAATGAAGTATGAATTCCAAAATTTCCGCCACCTGCACCGCGAACTGCCCAGAACAAATCTTGATTCTCTTTTTCATTGCAAACAACAACATCACCATCAGCAGTCACCATCGTTGTTTCCACCAAACTATCGCATGTTAGTCCATGAGCTCTCATGTTAAATCCTATACCACCTCCTAAAACTAATCCCCCAACACCAACATCTTTGCATCTTCCATGGGTAATGGCCAGGTTTGGTTCACGCAATGCAGCATAAACATGTCGGTTTCTTGTGCCCCCATCTAAAGTAGCCAAGCCAGTTGATGAGTTCAAAGAAATATTGGTCATTCCAGAAAGGTCGAGCAGCAATTCATTGGTTGAAGAGTATCCAGCATACGAGTGACCACCTGATCTTGTTGTAATTGCTATTTTATTTTGTCTAGCCCATTTAACTGTTGCAACCACATCTTTTTCGCTCATGCAACGAACAACCGCTTGAGGGATTGTTTTTCCGTATTGTAAAGCATAGGGAAGGGTGAATGGGTCAAAGCCAGGAGCTCCTGGTAAGAGGACCGTTCCATTTAGTTGATTTGAAAGAACTTGCCAATCGAAAGCTGATAGCAAATCAGTTTTGGAACATCCTTCTAAAAAGCCGACTAACGAAGGCGTTAAAAGTGCTCCGGCAATTGATTTAGAGCCAAGACCTATGAAACTTCTTCTGCTGAGCTGCGTCATAATTTAGTTTTGGTTAAGATACGGGAGCTAATTGACTGCAAACTAGCGTTGAAATTTCAATTAAAGAAGAAAATTTATGCCCACATTATAATAAAATGAGTTTTTAAGATTTTCTTTTGAAATAAGATTATTGGTTTTGAAAGTTGCGGCATTGAAAGGTATGGCATAGGCTGGAACAAAATGAATGCTAAAGTTGTTGAATTTGTACTTTATAGCAATGCCTATATCAATGGATAAGAATTTGAAGTTAGTTGCTTCTTCCATAACAGTGTAGGCAATAACAGGAGGGGGCTCTACACCCCCTTGCCCTTGTTTTTTTCTTTGTGAGGTACTTTTATACGTGTAGTATTCACTATAGTAGCGTTGCGTGCCCCAAAGGCCGTAAGCGTTCGGATATACACTCAGTTTATTTTCAGCAAGAAAAAATGTTTTTCCTAGTTCCAACCCTAAAAGTATATCGCCAGTATCACCAAAAAATCCATTAACATCAAAAGTTGTTTCTAGCCACGGCAAGTCGTAGGCCAAATAAGAGTAGGCCATTGAACTGACAGCTGATTGAATGGCGTAGCTACTATCATTAAACAACCTCAGTTCTCCTCCAATACCCCAATACAAGTTTCCTTTGTTCATACGATAGCCACCGCCAACTCCCCAAACGTCGATTCTCTTTTCAGAAGTCAAATAGGATAAAAATCCTTTTACAAAAAAACCTGAGTGGTGAGCGTATAAAATAGATGGAGTGAGGTATGGTGCTGGCAAGGAATCTTTTCTTCCTGCATAGATCCAATCACTTGTATATTGTAAACGAAGATTGACTTTTGAAGTTTTGTTGTTGCTGCCTACTTGCGTGCTGTCATGTTTGAGTAATCCTTGTCCCCATGCTGTTTGAATATAAGCAGCAACAATAACGGTCATTAAAATATTTTTCATGACTATTGATTTTTGCCACTCTTTTTTTGATGTTTATCTTGTTGTTTTTGTTTGTCTTGACCAGGTTTCATTTCCTTCTTTTGCATTTCTTTTTCACGTGCTCTCACTCTTTCCATAAACTGAGCCTCTGTTTTAAAATGGTTGCCTTCCATGTCAATACATTCTCCATTTCTTAATTGAAGACCACTACCATTCTTTTTTCTGACTGTACCGTCTGGGTCAACAATTGTCCCGTTTTTCAACTTGATTTGTTCCTGAAGTTTAGTTTGTTTTTTATTTTTTACTTGGTAAAGGGCGCCGTCTTTAAGCAATAAATGATCTTGTAACCTGATTCTGTCTTGTGTCTTTAACTGATCTTGCTTCTTTTCTTGATCTTGTGCAACAGCAGAAAAGGTTACGCTCAACAAGAAAAAAGAGAGTAAGTAAAATGATTTTTTCATGATATTTTTTTTGCAAACGTATCTGAATTGTTATCAGTGAAAAATGATACTAGTCAGCGTAATAAAAAATATCTGATGAATTATATCATCATTTGCGGTGCCTTAAAACATGTATTAGACCAGGTTGGAGTTGAGAAGCCAGGATTAAATTGGCTCAATCATTTTTTACACAAGAAATACCGGTAACTGGTTCGCACTTCAATAAATCCTGCCAGTATTCTACATCTTGCAAGGCTATACCCTCTGGGGACATTTCCATGGAATGCCATATTACGTTGGTGAGTCCGCTTGCCGCAAAACATTTTTCGTGCATCTGTTTTGAAAGATGGTAATTGGTTAACTCAACGTGACTTCCATCAGGTGAGTAAAGTTGATAAATCACTTCATTACCATCGTTGAATCCTTTTTGAATCCTTTCAAATCCATATTTCCGCATTGACATTTATGGATATTTGCAATCAGGGTTATTGTTGATGGTTACAAATCTGCCTCCAGGCTTCAAATGTTTTGTAATTACACTACACATGGTTTGTAATTGTGATTCATTTTCAGCATAATTCAACAAATACGATGCTGAAATCAAATCAAATTGCCTTCCTAGATCAAGGTCCAATGCATTTCCAACATAGTAGGTTATGCCTAGAGGGTCTGATTTTTCTGTTTCCTTGGCCAATACAATCATTTCCTCTGAAAGGTCTACACCTACAACTTCCTCAGCTCCCTTTAGCTTGTAAAGACGGGAATAAAATCCTTCACCACACGCAAGATCTAATACTGACTTGCCAACTACATCTCCTGCAATGTTAAACAACGTATATGCCTCTAAGTATTTACGCCAAGGCAAAGACTTGGAATACTTGTATTCATCTGCAATTTTGTTGTAGTCAGTTGCCATAGCTGGTTTTTATGCTGTAAAGATTACCTATATTAGTGAAATATTTAAAAATATTACTTAATTCTATTTTAATTTAACCTAATCAAATGAAGCAGCTTTTTGTAGTTTTTTCAGCAGCATTTTTTCTGCTTAGTTGTCAAAATCAAACAGGATCAACATGGCAGACCTTGACATTTATTCAGGATAAACCGTTGTTGACTCATGTCAATTTAGGAGATACAGCACATGGTCATGGAGACGGAATGGCTTTTGAAGCAGTTTTGAAAGACACTACTGGAACAGCAGTTGGTGAAGTATTGGGTTGGTTGGTAACAGTTGATATTGTAGATGGCGACTCTGCAAACCCTGTACACATTACAGATCGTATAGGAACCATGGTTATTAAGTTTGATGATGAAAATAAAATTATTGCTTCAGGTGGAACTAGCTATTCTAAGGGCGAGCAGGTGATGAAGTTAGGAATTGCACAAAAAAGAGCTGTTGTAGGTGGTACAGGCAAGTATAAGGGGGTTAAAGGTGAAGTAACGACTACTAGAAATGAGGATGGAACATACAAGCATGTTTTAGATGTAAAAATGGCTAATTAGTCCATTATTTAATCTTTACTTCTATTGCCACACTTAGATGCTAAACATAATCACATGAAACAAATAATTCTGGTATTTGCGACTTCAATTTATTTATTGAGTTGTCAAAATCAACCAGCCTCAAAATGGGAAACGCTAAAATTTATTCAAGATAATCCATTATTGACGCATCTTAATTTAGGAGACACTGCACATGGTCATGGTGATGGCATGGCATGGGAAGCACCTTTGAGGGACACTCTTGGTAACATAGTTGGGGAGGCAATGGGATGGACAGTTACTGTTGACATCATGGATGGTGATTCGGCGAACCCTAAATTTCTTACGGAGCGTAATGGTGTAAGTATTTTAAATTTTGGGGATGAAAATGAAATTATCGGACAAGGAATTACTAGTTATTACAATGGAGAAAAGCGTTTAAAGCTTGGTTTATCCCAAATATATCCTATAGTTGGTGGTACAGGAAAATATAAAGGAGTACAAGGAGAATATAGTGTTACAAGACAACCAGATAGTACTTATGTTTATCTTCTTAGTATTAAGATGCAAGATTAGTTCATCGAATTAGACAATCTATTTATATCAAGCAAATCATATGAAACAATTTCTTGCAATTTTTACTGCTGCATTATTTCTGCTAAGTTGCCAGAACCAAGCTGATTCATCATGGCAGACCTTAACATTCAAAGCAGATAAAGCGTTGTTGACTCATGTTAACTTAGGTGATACAGCACATAATCACGGAGATGTTAGCGCATGGGAATCACCATTGAGGGATACAGTTGGAAATATAGTTGGTGAAGCCTATGGCTTTTTAATAACAGTTGACATCATGGATGGGGACTCGGCCAACCCCACATACATTAGAGAGCGAATTGGTACAAGTGTTTTTAATTTTGGCGATGAAAATGAAATTGTCGCAGATGGAATGGCTAGTTTTCACGTTGGACAAAAACGCTTAAAGGTTGGTAAAACTCAAATATTTCCAATTGTGGGCGGCACAGGAAAATACAAAGGTATAGAAGGCGAGTTTAGTGCAACAGGACAAGCAGACAGTACTAATGTTTATGTATTTAATTTTAAGAAGGGTGATTAATTCAATGACAGAAGACACCTTGGCCTATAAAATCTACATCATATCAAGCGAGTGATCAACCAATAAAGCTTATTTGTTTTCTCTCAAGATGTAATGTGTACTTCTTCCTCCTCCTAGTCCATTTACCAAAACCTTTTTATTTAAAAGGTCTTGTATGTCTCTTAGCGCTGTATCCTGAGAGCAGTCGCAGAGGTTGCCCCAAACAGAAGTATTTAGTTTTAGAGACAAACCTTCAATTAACCTGTTGATCATTTTGATTTGTCTGTTATTGAAGGCCATTCCAATTTGTTTTTCCCAGAAACGTGCTTTCTTGAATGTAATAGCTAATGGCTTATCAGCGTTGTTAATAGCTTTTTTCGCTGTCTTTAAAAACCAGATTAACCATTCAGTAATATCCAATGTTCCTTTCTGGGCTTGTTCCAACATTTGGTAGTAGCTGGTTTTTTCTTTCCTTAGCTGTGCACTTAAGCTGTATAGACAAATTTTGCTTTCTGTGGCTCTTGCCAATTGGAGTGAAGTGATCAATCTTGTTACTCTTCCGTTCCCATCATCAAATGGATGAATAGTTACAAAACCAAGGTGAGCGATTCCGGCCTTAATTAATGGATCAACTTGGAATTTGGTATTGAACCAGCTCAAGTATTTATTCATGTCTTTAGATAGTCCTTCTGAAGGAGGGGCCTCGAACAATACTTTTTCATGCGGAGGTACTCCCCAAAAAACTTCTAATGGACGATCCGTTGGATTGTTTCTCCAGGCGCCGACTTGAATTCGGTATGCACCGCTTCTGCCTGTGGGGAAAATAGCATGATGCCATTCATATAATCTTTCTTCAGTTAAAGGAGCAATGGCATGTTGACTAGCATCCCATAGTAAGTTGCACCAATGGGTAGTTTGCTCATTACAATCCACGGAATGTTGCAGGTCGGTCCCGGTTTTTTGCGCAAAACAACTGAGCACCTCTTCTTTTTTCAACTCAATATCCGCCAATTCAAAATTACCAATTAGCTCTTCTGTGAGCATATAAGCATTGGCTTCCCTTCTTAGGAATTCAGGTAACATTTCAATTTTCTGCTTCAGTTTTTGCTGCTCTTTGGTTACCTCGGCTAGTACTGCATTTACGGTTGTAAAGTCCCAAGTGACAGTTGGCCAACCTTGTTGATTGTATATGTAAGTCGACATAAGCCTATTTCCTGCAAATATACTATTTATTCACCGCATAAAATGCGGATTAAATATATCGTACCATTTATCATTTTAGTATTAATTCAAGCATATTTTTTCCTACATTAGGTGAAATAAAAAACCTCTGCCATGTTAAGGAAGCTTGTTTTAGGTATTCTAACTTTTTTCAGTTTGATCAGTGTTTCAGCTCAGGAGTCCTATTTCTATCCCAACAGTGGGAAGTTCAATCCAGCTATTCCAACCCCTCAGCAGTTTTTGGGGTATGGCATTGGTGAGCAGCATACCAGACATGATAAAATTGTTGAATACTTTAAAGAATTAGATAGGTTGTCCGATAGGGTTTCCGTAGAAGTGATTGGTCGCACTTTTGAAAACAGAGAACAGATTGTAGGCATATTCACCGCTGCCGATAACCACAAGAATTTGGAGCAAATAAGACAGCAACATCTGGCTGCACAAAAGCAAGGAGCAACACAAAAGCTACCTTTGGTTGTTCATTTGGCCTATAATGTGCATGGCAATGAGCCGTCTTCCAGTGAAGCAGCGATGCTCACAGCCTATTATATTACTGCATCCCAATCTGAAGAAGCAGACAAGTGGATGAAGGATATGGTTATTTTGTTGGATCCAGTAATTAATCCGGATGGCAGAGATCGTCACACCAACTGGGCCAATATGCACAAGGCCTTTCCTCCGGTGGCAGATCCAAATGACAGAGAGCACAATGAAATTTGGCCCGGCGGAAGAACCAACCACTACTGGTTTGATTTGAACAGGGATTGGTTTCTTGGCACTTTTCCTGAGACCAGAAATAGGGTGAACTTCTTCCACAAATGGCGTCCATATGTGCAGACAGATCATCATGAGATGGGAACCAATTCCAGTTTTTATTTTGATC
>JBDLUR010000034.1:0-2668 GCA_039805205.1 Bacteroidota bacterium | reverse complement strand
CACCAATTACTGCACTACAATATTCGGGATGTGCTCCGCCACAGTGGTAACATTCTCTGAAATTTTCTGCAACCAATTTCCAATTGGCCCTAAGCGTATAGTTTTTCTGACAAGCAACTTTGGCTTCTTTAATATGGTAGGTTTTTACAAATGGCGCTAGGCTTTCCCTGATGAGAGAAAAGCTGGTGGGCTCTTTCGCAAGAGATATAAAAATAAGTCCTTCTACAACCTCAACTGCAACCGATCTCAGATTGTATTGTTCTTTACAAAAATCATCTGGCATCATTCTAGCGTTGAGTAGCCTTCCATCTTTATCAAATACCCATTGGTGGTAAGGGCAAATTAACTTTGTTGCATGTCCCTTTTGTTCTAAACATATAGCAGATCCTCTATGCGTGCAAGTATTGAAATGTGCATGTACTTCATCATTGTTTCCTTTAATGATGATGATCTCATCCTGATTTATTTTATATAGAAAATAATCACCAGCTTTTTTGAGTTGTGCGATATTTCCGGCATATATCCAATGCTGTTTCCAAATTGCTTCCCATTCTGCTGAAAGTATTTCCGCAGAGGTGTAAAAAGGTTGTTCTAGGCTAAATCCAGATTGATAGCGCGAAAGAAGTGTTTGTAGATTTTCTTGCATCATGATTTATTTTTTTCAAGGGCAAAACAGGCTGCACCAATGGCTCCAGCCATATCTCCAAATTCAGCTTTTTTTATAAATGATTTTGCTCCCCCAGGACGCCATTCATACAGTGAAAGAAATTGTTCCAGCGGAACAAAAAGATCATCCCCTGCCTCTGTAATACCACCGCCCAAAATAATGAATTGTGGGGAAAGAATATTGCTGATAGAGGCAACTCCTAATGCTAGTTGTCTTATCGATTTTAGCCAAATTTCGGCAGCGTGACTATCGTTATTTCGGTATGCCTCAAGTAAGGCATGTGTTGATGTAAACCTTCCTCCACTTCTTTTTTCAATTGTGCAATTACCAATACATTCTTCTAAGCTTCCAGGCATTCCTGTCACATCTGGCTCACCACTATCATTAATTACCATATGACCAATATGTCCTGCTTTATTAAAACTTCCTTGATAAGGTTTCCCATCAATTAGAATTGCGCCGCCAACACCTGTTCCAAGTGTAAGCAGAACTGCATGTGTTGCATTTTTACAAGCTCCAAATTTAGCTTCAGCCATTAGGGCAGCAACACCATCGTTGATTACATATGCGCTTCTATTTAAGTGATTGGTCCAGTTAAAGTTTTCAAGTCCTTCTAAGCGACCTGGCATAAATGCAATACTTTGGTTAGCCATATCAGGTAGTCCTGGTGCAGAAATTCCAACCAGTGGGTCTCCACCCAATGTATTGATTACAGTGTCTACGCTTATAGAAATAGATTTTTTCCATATCTGATCGTTACCATCTTCGGTAGGTTGGTAAGATTGATGTAGTATTTCTCCATGATCATTGATGGCAACTGCTTTTATTCTCGTGCCACCTAAATCTAGTCCGATAGTATAGTTAGCCATTCTTATTGGTTAAATTCTTTCGTGTTTTTGTACCATTTTCAATACATGGATGATAAAGTCAATGTTGCTTGAAATTCCATTCTCTTGTTTAATAAAGGTATCCATGATTTGAATAACTTCCTCTTCTGTTTTCTTTTCACGGGCGAGTTGAATGGTTTTATTTCGTATAGTGGTCAGCATATCACGGTATACTCTCATCTCTTTCATTCCACTAACTTTTCCATGTCCGGGTACTATTTTTGATTCATCATCTGCAACATTGATGATGTAGTTCATGGCATTGATCATACCATATATATCACCTCCATTGTTTTGGTCTATGTAAGGCAAACCTGTGGTAACGAAAATATCTCCTGTATAAAAAACATTAGCTTTCTTGAATTGAATTAGTACATCCCCATCAGTATGGGCGTTTCTTAAGTGCGTTAATTCAATTATTTCTTGGTCGTCATACAACTGCATTCTTTCAATAAAAGTAATAGTGGGTAAACCTTTTACAGGGTATGCTTTTTGCACTAAATTTTCAGGAGCAGAAAGCGTCCTGTCTTTTTCTAATTTGATTCGTGCATTTTCATGTGCGATAATGGGAATTAGCTCCGCACCGAATATCAAATTTCCATTGGTATGCTCATAATGAAAATGTGTATTGATGATCAGTGAAGGTTTTCTTGGTGTTATTTTTTTTAATTGTTGTTTTATTTTTGGCGCAAGTATACTCCATTGGTTGTCAATCAAGATCAACCTTTGCTTACCATTGAACACACCAATATTTCCAGCATCAGTATTTGGTTGAATTAGAAAATGATTCGGTTTGATAATAAGTAATTCCTCTTTGGTAGAAGATTGTCTTCTTCCAATAGAATCAAAACGAGTTGTTTGCCCAATGCAATATTGTTGGAAACCCTGAACGAATAATAAATAAACTAATAAATGTTTCATTCTTTATTGTCAAAACCTGTATCCAAGGTGAATGACATAACGATATCCCCATCCTACACTTCTGGAATTACCGCTTGTTTCTACTTCGCCTTCATTGTTAAGTTTGGCATAAGTAGGTATATATTGCCCTACGAAATCACTTAAGGTTCTAAATAAAAATGATTGTTGTTCTTTTGCTAGTGTTGTGTTGAGC
>JBDLUR010000033.1:0-3375 GCA_039805205.1 Bacteroidota bacterium | reverse complement strand
GCTAGCTGCAGAGCTCTTACAAAAAGCGGAAGCAAAAGGTGTAAAAATACATTTACCAATAGACAGCACCATTGCTGATAAGTTTGCAGCAGATGCCAATACAAACAATTGTGAAAGCTATGGTATTCCATCTGGTTGGATGGGGCTAGATATAGGAACACAGGCAAGAGCAGATTTCAGAGAAGTAATCCTCAGCAGCAAGACTATTTTATGGAATGGTCCGATGGGCGTTTTTGAAATGGAAAAATTTCAGGCAGGAACCAAAGCTATCGCTGAAGCTGTAGCTGAAGCAACCCAAAAAGGTGCGTTTTCATTGGTAGGTGGCGGCGACAGCGTTGCTGCCGTTAACCAATTTGGGTTCAACGACAAAGTAAGCTATGTGTCTACTGGTGGTGGAGCAATGCTAGAATTTTTTGAAGGAAAGGAACTCCCAGGCATAGCCGCTATCAATAAATAGCCGTTCATCCCAATTTCTTGCAACAGATGCAACCTTTTGGGCAAATCTGCTATCTTTATTCATAAACCTAATTTTTTAGAAAATGAGCACACGTAATATTGTTCTTTTGGTGATTGGAGTTATTGTATTATTTCTTGGTTTTAGCGGCTGTAGCGGCTATAACGGGTTGGTACAAAAAGACCAGAATGTAAAAGGCAAATGGGCCAATGTAGAAAGTGATTACCAACGCAGATCAGACCTTATTCCAAACTTGGTAAACACAGTAAAGGGTGCTGCTAATTTTGAGCAGGAAACCATTACCCAAGTGATTGAAGCAAGAGCAAAGGCAACTCAAACTACTGTCAACGCAGCTGATTTGAGTCCAGAAAAAATTGCTTCTTTCCAGAAAGCACAAGGTGAATTGAGTGGTGCAATCGGCAGACTTTTGGTTTCAGTTGAGCGTTACCCTGAATTAAAAGCTACTGAAGCATTTAGGGACCTACAAGCTCAAATTGAAGGCACTGAAAACCGCATCAAGGTTTCAAGAAACGATTTCAATGCTGCTGTACAAGACTACAACACCAGTGTAAAAAGATTCCCTATGGTACTTTTTTCAGGAATGTTTGGTTTCACAGAAAAAGGATTTTTCACAGCCGATGCTGGCGCTGAAAAAGCACCGACAGTCGATTTTAATAAATAAGCAGTGGGTTTATTTGATTTTTTATCGAAGAAAAAAGTAACCTTCTTTTCAAAAGAAGAAGAGGAGCGGATGGTGGAAGCCATCCGTTCTGCTGAAAAGCAGACCAGTGGAGAGATCCGCATCTACATGGAACAACATTGTGCATTCATCAATCCCATTGATCGTGCTAAAGAAGTATTTCTAGATCTAGAAATGTTCAAGACCAAAGACCGCAATGCGGTGCTTTTGTATATTGCCACAAAAGACCATCAATTGGCACTCTTAGGTGACGAAGGTATTTATCAGAAAATGGGTCAAGTGTTTTGGGACAATGAAGTAAAACTGATGCTGGCTGAATTTAAACAACATCACTTTATTGATGGTGTATGTAAAATAATTGGCGATGTTGGTCAGGCACTCCAATCAAACTTTCCTTACGAAGCAGATGATAAAAACGAATTAGACGACGGTATTGTCTACGGAAAATGATAAAAAAACTTTCATTCATATTATTGCTCTTTTCATTTTCATTTGTGCAAGCGCAAATAGAAAAAGAACTACCTGCAAGACCAGCTCCTGCCAGACTTGTTGTTGATTACACCAACACCCTAGCACCTGATCAAAAAGAAGCACTTGAAAATAAACTTGTAGCATTTGACGACAGCACTTCAACACAGATTGCAATTGTAATCATTGAAAGTACTGGCGTCTATGATATATCCGATTATGCAGTCGCTTTAGGTAGATCCTGGGGAATTGGTAACAAAGAAACCAACAATGGTATCTTATTACTGGTTGCAAAAAATGATCGAAAGATGTGGATTGCTACTGGTTACGGTTTGGAAGGAGCATTGCCCGATGCAACAGCAAAAGATATCATTGAAAGTGAAATCAAACCCAACTTCAAAGAAAATGATTTTTACCGTGGTTTAGATCAAGGTACTGATGCTATCATTGCAGCAACAAAAGGAGAATACACTGCACCTGAACACTACAGAAATAGAAATAAAGACGGCGATGGAATACCTGCTATCGTTATCATTATAATAGTATTCATCATCATCAGCATCATCAAAAGAGGTGGCGGTGGTGGTCACTACAACAGAAGAGGATACCGCAATAGCGGATCAAGTGCTCTTTGGTGGTTAGCTGCTGGCAGTGGACTTGGTGGCGGCCATAGCAGCGGTGGCAGCAGCAGCGGCGGTTTCGGTGGATTTGGTGGTGGCAGCTTCGGTGGAGGTGGTTCTGGCGGTAGCTGGTAATCTTATCCTAGTCCGATTTCCTGATGTAACTCAGGTACTACAACATCTGCAAACCCTTTTCGCAACAATCTTTCTTTAAAGTCTTCTTGCACATTGTATACACCATGCACCAAGAAAAGTAGCTTTACTTTTTGAGGATCCTGACATGATAAGTACTGTGATAGATCTTCGTAGTCGCCATGAGCACTCATGCTCCTGATTCCTCCTATCTCAGCATGCACTTCATGTGGTACGCCATATATATTGACTTCTTTTCTTCCCGATAATAATTTCGCTCCTAATGAATGTGGCTCGCAATAACCAGTCATCAAAATGGCATTTCTCGAGTTTTCGATATTGTTGCTGATATGGTGTTTTACTCTTCCTGCATCTGCCATTCCACTTGCTGAAATAATTACACAAGGTTCACTGCGAAAGTTCAACAACTTTGATTCCTCTACGGATTTTACAAACTTCAATCCAGGGAATCCAAATGGATCTTCATCTTTTTCCAACACCTTTTGGATACGTTGGTTAAAATAGTGCGGATAGTTTTTTACGATTTCAGTCGCGTGTACACTAAGCGGACTATCCACAAAATAGTCTACAGCAGGCAATCGCCTTTCTAAGTCCAGTTGATTCAAAGCGTATAAAATCTCTTGCGTGCGACCAACACTAAATGCTGGTATAATCAGCTTACCTCTTTTCTTGATGCAGGTCTTCTCGATCCACTCTAATATATGATCAGGTGTTGCCTGATGCAGATCATGTAATGAATTACCATAGGTTGATTCCAAAATAATAATATCGGATTGCTCAAATGTTGCAGGCGATCTCAATATTGCATCACGATAGCGTCCAACATCACCACTAAAAGTAAGCTGCCTTGTAACACCATTTTCATTGATCCTTAAATGAACAGAGGCACTTCCAATAATATGCCCAGCATCAGTATACAAGAGTTCAACACCTTCCTCAATAGCATGCCAGCTACCATATTCTAACACTGAAAAAAGATG
>JBDLUR010000032.1:0-7008 GCA_039805205.1 Bacteroidota bacterium | reverse complement strand
AGTAACCAAACTCCTTGGAAAAACTTACAAGAGCAAAAAGCAGGATGGGAACTGTCTATTTCCGACATTCAAACGATTAAAACAACACTGCAGGAGATCGTGGATATGGATAATTTAGTTTGGCAGTCCTACAGATTGGGTGCAAAAAACTTAGCAGAAAGCTATGTAAAACAATTAAATGTTGATAAAGAGTACCGTATCCTTTTTGAAAATAGAATTAATTTCGACCCCTTTAACAACCATGACAACCAACCTCCAACATTATGATGAATACAATAAGGCATATGGACAGGGTATTGGTGCTTCAAAATTGAAGCAAATACTTTGGTTCATCTGCAGTGTGTTGTTGGTTCGAAATCCAATGCACCCTTTCAGTTGTGTGCGCAAATGGACACTTCAACTTTTTGGTGCAAAAATTGGAGAAGCTACAATTATCAGATCTGGAGTTCAGGTTAAATATCCCTGGAAGTTGAAAGTGGGTAACCATGTTTGGTTGGGAGAAAATTGCTGGATCGACAACCTTGCTCAAGTTGAAATCGGTAATCATACTTGTATTTCTCAGGGAGCAATGTTATGCACCGGAAATCATAATTACCATTCTCCTAGGTTTGAGTTGATAACTAAACCAATTATTTTGGAAGATGCAGTCTGGATTGGTGCCAAAGCTGTTATTTGTCCGGGTGTAATTGCTCAATCACATGCTATGCTTACCGTTGGTTCTGTTGCCACCACCAACTTGGAATCATTTGGCGTCTACCAAGGTAACCCAGCTCAATTGAAAAGAAAAAGAGTGCTACGTTCTTTCTCATGATAGTATCCATTATCACAGTCTCCTTCAATGCGGTTAAAACCATCTCAGCCACGCTCTCTAGCGTAGCTTCACAAACCTATCCTTTTATTGAACATATAGTTGTAGATGGGGGATCGACTGATGGAACGCAGGATGTAGTGAAGGGCTATCAACACGTGGCTAAATTCATTTCTGAGCCTGATAAGGGGTTGTATGATGCGATGAACAAAGGCTTGGCCATTTCTTCAGGTGAGATAGTAGTTATTCTTAACGCAGATGATTTTTATGCGCACGCTGGCATTATAAATAAAGTGGTTGAATGTTTTAAAAAAAATCAGGTTGATGCGGTTTATGGCGATCTGGTTTATGTTAATGCAGATTATACCAAGATAATTCGCAATTGGAAAGCAGGCAATTTCCACAGAAATAAATTTTACCGAGGATGGATGGTTCCGCATCCTACGTTTTTTGTAAAAAGAGAATGCTATCAAAAGTTAGGGTATTTTGATACTTCACTGAAGTATGCGGCCGACTACGAGCTGATGTTGAGGTTCATGTTCAAACATCATATTACAAATTTTTATTTGCCTGAGACCTTGGTCATTATGAAGAGCGGTGGTAAAAGCAATGCTTCTTTGCTCAATAGATTCTATATCAATAGAGAAGATAGGAGAGCATGGACCATCAATCATTTGCAGCCTCATCTTTTTACGCTAATTTTGAAGCCGCTAAGAAAATTAACGCAATACATTAACCTATGAGTAAAGTTGCCTTAGTAACAGGTGTAAATGGTCAGGATGGTGCTTATCTGACTGAATTACTATTAAGTAAGGGATATACAGTGCATGGTATCAAAAGAAGATCATCTTTGTTCAATACCGCTCGTATCGACCATCTTTACCAAGATCCGCATGAAAAGGGGATCAAACTTACCCTTCATTATGGAGATCTTACCGACTCAACCAATTTAATTAGAATTATACAAGAGACTCAACCAGATGAAATCTATAACCTGGCTGCAATGAGTCACGTTAAAGTGAGTTTCGATACACCAGAATACACTGCGAATGCTGACGGAATCGGTACGCTGAGAATTTTGGAGGCTGTGCGTTTATTGGGACTTACCCAAAAAACAAAAGTATATCAGGCGTCAACTTCTGAGTTATACGGACTCGTTCAGGAAGTTCCGCAAAAGGAGACTACTCCTTTTTATCCTCGCTCTCCGTATGCAGTTGCAAAGCTATATGGCTATTGGATTACAGTGAATTACCGTGAAGCATACAATATGTTTGCGGTCAACGGTATTCTATTCAACCATGAAAGTCCATTACGTGGCGAAACCTTCGTAACACGTAAGATTACCAGAGGTGTTGCAAAAATTGCCTTGGGTATGCAGGACAAGATATATCTTGGAAACCTTGATGCAAAAAGGGATTGGGGTCATGCAAAAGATTATGTGGAAGCGATGTGGTTGATTTTACAGCAACCTGTTCCTGAGGATTATGTTATCGCAACTGGTATCACAACTCCTGTTAGAGATTTCGTGAGGATGGCATTTGCTGAAGTAGGCATTGAACTTGAGTTCAAAGGAGAAGGTTCAAATGAGCGAGGTTATGTTGTTGCTGCTAATCATCCTGATTTCCAAGTTGAAATTGGTAAAGAAGTGATAGCAGTGGATCCTAAATATTATCGTCCAACGGAAGTAGATTTATTGATTGGTGATCCAACAAAAGCCATGACTAAATTAGGATGGACGCCTAAGTATGATTTGCCAATGTTGGTAAATGACATGGTAACCAGTGATGTTGAATTGTTCCGTAGAGAAAAATTATTGAAGGATTCTGGATATGCAGTGAATGATGCTCATGAATAAAGAAGCAAAAATATTTATAGCTGGACATCGTGGTATGGTGGGATCTGCCATTCACAGAAAACTAAGCTCATTGGGGTATAGCAATATTGTTACACGTACCTCAGTCGAACTGGATCTGCGCATCCAGGAAAGAGTTAATGAATTTTTTGAAGCCGAACGCCCAGAGTACGTTTTTCTCGCAGCTGCTAAAGTTGGTGGAATACTTGCCAATAATACGTATCGTGCTGATTTCATTTACGAAAACATCATGATTCAGAGCAATATCATCCATTCTTCATATGCAACAGGCGTAAAAAAGTTGATGTTCCTAGGCTCTTCCTGCATTTATCCTAAACTCGCACCTCAACCTCTTAAAGAAGAATATTTGCTAACAGGATTATTGGAGCCTACCAATGAACCTTATGCAATCGCAAAAATTGCAGGTATCAAAATGTGCGATGCCTATAGAAGTCAGTATGGTTGTGATTTTATTTCTGTCATGCCTACCAACCTCTATGGTCCAAACGACAACTACGATCTTCAAAATGCGCATGTGCTTCCCTCTTTGGTAAGGAAGTTTCATGAAGCTAAACTTAATAATAGTCCTGAAGTTATGATTTGGGGCACTGGTTCACCCAAGCGTGAATTTTTGCATGCTGATGACCTTGCTGATGCTTGTGTATTTCTAATGAATACCTATAGTGATGAGGGTTTGGTGAATATTGGGACTGGCGAGGATATCTCAATCAGTGATCTAGCACTAATGATCAAGGATGTAGTGGGTTACGAAGGAGCAATTGTTTATGATGCTTCTAAACCTGATGGAACACCCAGAAAATTGATGGATGTTTCTAAACTAACTGAATTGGGTTGGAAGTATACCGTCTCACTCAAAAAGGGACTGGAAATGGTATACCAAGAATACCAGTCGCGTCAATAATTCTTTAATCAAAAGATTGAACTACTGACTTTATGTTTTCTTTTTTTCATCGAAAGCAAAAAGAAATATTTCCATTTCATCAGTTAAATACTGATGTCCACTCTCATTTACTGCCAGGTATAGATGATGGGTCTCCTGATCTTACTACATCTATTTATTTGCTTAAAGGCATGGTAGATCTGGGTTTTCAGCATTTTACTGCAACACCTCATGTAATGCAGGATATTTGGAAAAACACAAATGAAAGTATAGATCAGGCATACTCCTTACTTAAAACTGCATTAGACGAAAATAAAATCAATTACCCACTTGTTGCAGCTGCAGAATATATGGTTGATGAAAACCTTGAATCATTATTGAAAAACAAAACACCTTTAAGGACGATACGTAACAATTGGGTATTGATTGAAATTTCTTTTTTGCAGCCACCCTTGCAGTTGAATAATATCTTGTTTGAGATGCAATTACAAGGATATCAGCCCATCCTCGCCCATCCTGAACGTTACCTCTATTACGCAAATAATGTAAGTGAATTGGTGAAACTGAAAGATATGGGCTGCATTCTTCAGTCGAACTTGCTTTCTTTTTCAGGCTACTACGGCAAAGAGGTCTTGCGATTTGCTGAACGGTTGGTAGACCAAAAGCTCATTAACTTGCTTGGAACCGATCTACATCATCAGCGACACCTAGAGGGATTAAAAAACCTGAATTACTCAAAATCACTGCAAAAGTTGATGTCGGTCATCGAAAACTAAAGATTTATTTAAAATATATTTCTAGGTCAAAACCCCCAATTTCTGGGGGTTTTGTTCATTCTAGCGGCTTGTATTTTCGAATTAATTAAACAAACCCAAAAAACTGCACTGGAATTATGTCAATTCGCTCAGTTTTATAAATTTGCATCAACTCAAAAGAGATAAAATCAGGCCTGAAACTAAGACCTGATTTCTATTTATACAACAATTGACCTAAATCCTTGTTATAGCATACATGAACGCATTTACCATTAAAGATCTTGAAAACCTGACGGGTATAAAGGCCCACACGATCCGTATATGGGAACAGCGTTATAATTTTCTTCATCCGCAAAGAACGGATACCAATATTCGTTACTACAACAACGAAGAACTAAAGAAAATCCTCAACATTTCTTTGCTCAATAAATATGGGTTCAAAATCTCCCATATCGATAAAATGTCTGAAGACGACATGAAGCAAAAGATATTAGGGATAAACAACATTCATGCTCAACAGGAGAGAATAGTCAATTCACTCATCCAGGCTATGGTAGACATGAACTTGGAATCATTTGAGGCATTGATTGAGGAACATATTAAAGTAAAAGGAATAGAAAAAACAATCCACCAGATTATCTTCCCATTTATGGAAAGAATAGGTGTACTGTGGATTACAGATCATATCAATCCTGCTCAAGAGCACCTAGTATCTAACATCATTCGTCAGAAACTGATTGTTGGTACTGAAGCCGTAAATCCTCTTTTTCAATTGAAGAAATCAGGTTTGCTCTTCCTTCCAGAAGGAGAATACCATGAGCTTGGATTGTTGTTTGTCCAGTATTTGCTTAAGAGTAGGGGTATTAAAGTATTCTATCTTGGTGCAAATGTTCCTTTGGAAGATGTTGAGTATGTTGTGAAATACAAGCAACCAGATTTCATCTATACACACCTCACATCTGTATCAAGTGTATTCAATTTTGAAAAGTTCATTCAGCAATCATTGAAGCGTTTTAATGCTACTCCGCTTATTATCTCTGGAAGATTGGCTGCGACTTATGAGAAAAAAATCCCTTCTCAAATCCACTTCAAACGCTCCTTACAGGAAGTTACCGAATTCATAACGGAGTTAGTTTAAACCAAAAATTCAATTTTATTGCAAATTTCAGCGTCCTCAATCGTATTGATTAGGTGTATAACTATATGATTATCAGCCTATTGAAAATGTTTAATTTTATTTCGTAAAAAATTAAACAAAATATTGCCACTCTCGATAAGTTTTGTTTAAATTTGAATTACAAAAATTAAACAAAAATGTCAACCCAAGAATTCAATCAATTGCTGCTTCAGAATTCTGAATACCTAAAACCATTTGCAGTAACCTTGACCAAAGATCAAGAGAGTGCAAAGGATTTGTTGCAAGAGACGATGTTCAGGGCCCTGTCTAACCAGGAAAAATACAGTGTTGGCACAAACATAAAAGCATGGTTGTACACCATCATGCGTAATATTTTCATCAACAACTATAGAAGGAAGTCAAAGCAAAACACCATTTTTGATAATACACCGAATGAGTTTTTGCTTGACCACAATCAAGCAGCAGTGCCAAATGGCGCTGAGACTACCATCAGAATGAAAGATATTAATAAGGCGATTCATGAATTGCCAAGTATTTTCAAACAACCTTTCATGTTGTATTTCGAAGGATATAAGTACCATGAAATTGCAGATATGCTCAATGAACCTCTAGGAACAATCAAAAGCAGAATTCACTTTGCTAGAAGATTATTAAAAGAGCAGATTAATAAGTTTTAACTTAACTTTCCCCTGTGTCCCAAAAAGCAATTGTAATTGGAAGTGGTTTCGCTGGACTTTCAGCGGCTTCTTTTTTAGCGAAGTTCGGTTGGCAAGTCGATGTAATTGAAAAACACGATCAAGCCGGAGGCAGATGTAGACATTTTAAGACAGAGGGCTTCACTTTTGATATGGGTCCGAGTTGGTATTGGATGCCAGATGTATTTGAACGTTATTTCGCCCAATTCAATAAAAAAGTTAACGACTACTACAAGTTGATAAGACTTGATCCTTCCTACAGAATTTACTGGGATAAAGATCATATGGATGTGCCTGCAGATTATGCGGCTCTCAAACAACTTTTTGATTCTCTTGAACCAGGTGCTGGTGAACAGTTAGATGCATTCATGAAAGAAGCAGAGTATAAGTACAGGGTAGGTATCAACAAATTGGTATTTAAACCCGGTCAGTCTTTGCTTGAATTCATGGACTTCGAATTGATACTTGGACTCTTTAAGTTGGATGTATTTCGTGATATCAAAGCGCATATTGCCAAATACTTTCAACATCCGAAAATCAGACAAATGATGGAGTTCCCGGTTCTTTTCCTTGGGGCACTTCCAGAAAATACACCAGCATTGTACAGCCTTATGAACTATGCTGATATCAAATTGGGAACATGGTTTCCTGAAGGGGGTATGTATAAGATTGTGGAAGGCATGCAAAAATTAGCTGAGGAGCAGGGTGTTAAGTTTCATTTCAACAGCAATGTAAATGCAGTTATTGTAGAGAATGGTGTGGCCAAGGGTGTTAGCATTGATGGCGCAGCGCCTATATATGCTGATGTGGTTATTGGCGCAGCTGACTATCATTTCATCGAAACTAAATTGCTTGAACC
>JBDLUR010000031.1:0-8832 GCA_039805205.1 Bacteroidota bacterium | reverse complement strand
CTGCTTTTTTCAAATTTAAAAATATTTACCAAAAGGAGAGAGTGAGAAAATTTTTGTAAATTGAAATTGAATCTAAGAAAGAAATAAAATATAATAACAAATAAACGATGAAAAAGTTTTGCTTGATCCTGACTGCAGCTTTAGCTACCACATATGGCTTCTCTCAAGAAAGAAAAGGAGATCCTACCTTGACAGAAATCTGGAATCCTGTGCCAAAAGTTGTTAGTCCGGGTAAAACTAGCCAAGACGCTCCAGCCGATGCAGTTGTTTTGTTCAATGGAAAAGATTTCTCAGCATGGAATGGCAAAGGTGGTAAACCTGTTGAGTGGACGATTGCCGATGGTGCCATGACGGTAAAAGGTGGATCAGGTGAAATCATCTCTAAGCAGGGGTTTGGCGATTGCCAATTGCATATTGAATGGAGAACACCAGCAGTTGTTAAAGGCGAGGGACAAGGAAGAGGGAACAGCGGTATTTTCTTAATGGGAAAATATGAGCTTCAAGTGTTAGATAGCTACAACAACAAAACATATTCAAATGGGCAAGCAGGAAGTATTTACAAACAACTTGTTCCGTTAGTCAATGTGTCTAGAGCACCTGGTGAGTGGCAGACCTATGATATCATTTTTACTGCACCCAGATTTGCTGCCGATGGCCGTCTTCAATCACAAGCTAGAATAACAGTACTGCACAATGGTGTATTGGTTCAAAATAATCAGGCAATTTGGGGAGGCACTGAGTATATAGGAATAGCGGAATACAAGCCGCACAGCATGAAAGAACCATTGGTACTTCAAGACCATGGCGATCTTGTTAGCTTTAGGAATATATGGATCAGAGAGCTGTAATGCTATTTTGATTTTTCACTTCTTGAATTGTTTGTTCCAATTCTTTTAAGAAATCATAAACTTGTTCCATTCGG
This sequence comes from Bacteroidota bacterium, assembly GCA_039805205.1. Taxonomy (GTDB): domain Bacteria; phylum Bacteroidota; class Bacteroidia; order Chitinophagales; family Chitinophagaceae; genus Pollutibacter. Next base: position 7,910 of record JBDLUR010000031.1, on the reverse strand, counting down.
GCAATAGGTTCTGTAATCATCATGAAGTTTTTGCCTACTTGCTTAAGATGACTTTTGTTTGTCTTGGTTTGCAAATGCAATAAAATAGCATTGAAAGTAAGTGAATGGAAATAAGGAGAGTCTGGATTGTTGACGAAATAACATCGAAGAACTCCTTGTTTGAGTGTCATACGTTCAAAGCCAACCTCGACTGCCAATTTTCTACATCTAACGGTGGTAAACAAGCCTTCAACAGCATAGGGCATTGGACCAAAACGGTCAATCATTTCCGTATGAAAACGAGTTAACTCCTCTTCATCTCTGCAATTATCTAGTCGGGTATATAATGTTAACCTTTCTGCAATTTGATCTACGTAATCATCAGGAATCAAAATCTCAAGATCTGTATCAATTGTACAATCGCTTACAAAATCATCTTGTTTACTGATCTCATCCTTGAATACTTCCTTGAAAGCTGTTCGCTTTAATTCACGAATAGCTTCATCTAAGATTTTTTGATACATTTCAAATCCAATCTCAATCATGAAGCCACTTTGCTCACCTCCCAACATATTTCCTGCACCTCTTATATCTAGATCTCTCATTGCAATTTGGAAACCGCTACCAAGTTCTGCATGCTGCTCCAATGTCTGTAATCTCTTTCTTGAATCAGGAGGCAATACACTAATTGGAGGCGCCATTAAATAACAAAAAGCTTTTTTATTACTTCGCCCTACCCTACCCCTTAACTGGTGCAAATCACTTAAACCAAACTGATGTGCGTTGTTGATAATGATAGTATTGACATTTGGAATATCAACACCACTTTCAACAATATTTGTACATACTAAAACATCGTATTTTTTATGGATGAAATCGAATATTCTTTCTTCTAACTCATGTCCTTCTAATTGCCCGTGAGCAAATCCTATACTTAGATCAGGACATAAATTTTTGATCAAAGCCGACATCTCTGATAAGCCATTTACTCGATTATGAATAAAGAAAACCTGTCCGCCTCTTTCAATTTCAAAATAAATAGCATCGCGGATTTGGTCTTGATTAAACACAACTACTTCCGTCTGAATAGGTTGCCTATTTGGTGGAGGAGTATTGATAATACTGAGATCCCTTGCACCCATCAAACTAAACTGCAAGGTTCTTGGTATCGGAGTCGCAGTAAGTGTTAGACAGTCAACGTTGGTCTTTAGTGTTTTTATTTTCTCCTTGTGCGCAACACCAAACTTCTGCTCTTCATCAATAACAAGCAATCCAAGGTTTTTAAATTTTATATCTTTCGACAGTAACCCGTGTGTACCAACAATAATATCTATTTTCCCTTCTTCAAGTCTTTTGAAAGTTTCTTTCTTTTCTTTCGCCGATTTGAATCGATTGATAAAATCAACTGTTACAGGTAAATCTTTCAAACGCTCGCTGAATGTCTTGTAATGCTGATAGGCCAAAATGGTTGTAGGCACTAAAACAGCTGCTTGCCTACCATCAATACAAGTTTTGAATGCAGCACGAATCGCTACTTCTGTTTTCCCGAAGCCAACATCACCACATACCAAACGATCCATTGGATGTGGGCTTTCCATATCTTTCTTTACATCACTCACAGCGCGACTCTGATCTGGGGTATCTTCATACATGAAGGATGCCTCTAGTTCTATTTGCATGTAGTTATCCGGACTATGAGGAAATCCTTCCTGAGCCTTTCGTTCAGCATATAGTTTAATCAGATCAAATGCAATCTCTTTAACCTTACCTTTTGTCTTCTCTTTCAACTTTACCCATACATCGCTGCCCAGCTTGTTGACCTTAGGAACGTGGCCCTCTTTACCTGTGTATTTTGAAATTTTATGAAGTGAATTTATATTCACATACAGGATATCGTTGTCTCGATAGATTATTCTAACTGCCTCCTGGGTTTGTCCTCCATTTTGCACCTTTTGTAACCCACTGAATACTCCTACTCCATGATCAATATGTACCACAAAATCACCTGGCTGTAACTCTTTCAAGGCCCTTAGTGTAATGGCCTTACTCTTGTTATAAGCTTGTTTGATTTTGTATTTGTGATAGCGCTGAAAAATCTGATGATCGGTGTAGGCAATAAGACCATGCTCTTTATCAATGAAACCTTGATGTATTGCAGCAGGAATGGGTATAAACTGTATTTCTGATTTTAAGTCGGTAAAAATGGAGTAAAGCCTCTCGAGCTGCTTTGGATTTTCAGAAAAAATATACAATTGACGCTGTTGCGTTTCATGACTTTTTAAATCTTTGATCAATAGCTCAAACTGCCTGTTAAAGGAAGGCTGAGGGGATGATTGAAAATCGAAACTGTGTGTTGGGCTAGAAAAACTAACACTTGGTGCTAATTCTAGAATTGTTTTTACATTAAGCTGTTTTTCAAAGCTATCTGAAGTTGTAAAGTCAGCCAATTCCAATTCAACCAATTTATCTTCTTGCCCTGTTGGTTCTTTTACTTGATCTGCCTGTTCAAAAAATAACTTCAAGTTATCGTCATAGTCCCTGAATCGATCGATTATCAATTGCCAATTGGATGTATATACTATTGTATTTTCTGGAAGCAACTCTAAAAAATCCACTTTCTCAGAGGTGGTATAATTAGCGTCTGCATTGGGTATGATATTTACCTGCAACAATTTTCTTTCACTTAACTGTGATTCTGGATCAAAAATCCTGATAGAATCTATTTCTTGGCCGAATAATTCTACACGGTAAGGCTTTTCATTACCGAAAGAATAGATGTCAAAAATACCACCACGCATTGCAAACTGTCCGGGTTCATAAACAAAATCAGTACGCTCAAACCCATACCCAACAAGACGTTCCATCAATACATTGGTATCCAATTTATCATTCACTTTTAAGGAAATGATATTAGACGATAAGGCATTAGCTGTAGCCACTTTTTCCATCAAGGCTTCTGGGTAAGTGACAATTATCTTTTTATTCCCCCCAGTAGCGAGTCGGGTTAGTGCTTCTGTACGAAGCATAACGTGGCTACTACTTTGGAGTCTAAAGTTTTTATTCGTTTTAAAGGAAGACGGAAAATAAAATAAATCAATCGGCGCAACCAACTGCTCTAAGTCGTTGTGCATATATGCTGCCTCTTCGGCATCTTCCAAAATGAGCAGGTGATTAAAGCCTTGCAGATTTTGTTGATTGTAGAGCGCGCAAAAAATAAATGCCTTCAATGATCCAGCAACACCATTAACAGCTATTTGTTGTGGTGGTGGCAATAACATGCCTTCCGCAATACTTAAAATGCGGGGGGATGCAGCATACTTATCCAATAGGAACTTCAGGTTCATGACTTCACAACAAATGCAAAGATAAGCTTAATGACACTGTGTTCTACCGTCATTTAAATATGACAGAAAATTTAAACCCTTAGGCCAAAAATTGGTTAATTTGCTGCGGAGAACACTTACCCATGATGAAAAATAGACTCTTTTTGTTTTCTGCGCTGATCATTTTGATTTTGGCGTCTATATTCTCCAATAACAATCAAATTACATCCCCCAAAAATAAAAAAGACTTCACCATTTTAAATAATGAGGAAGGAGAAACTAAAGAAATAGAAAGGGAGAATTCCAGAAGAAGAGCTGAATTTGAATGGACTTTACAAAGAGATCCAAAAACAGGAAAAATTCCAGAAGGCATTAGAGAAAAAGAAATGGATCTCTTAAAAATCTTACCAGTCAAGGCTGACGGAATTTTCAAAGAAGCATTAACAACCCTTTCCACAGATGTTCAGCAAACTGGTGGTGCACAAAATAGTTATGGTGCAGTCGGCCCAACACAAAATGGCGGCAGAACAAGAGCTGTAGCCTACGACAAGAGATTTGGATCAACAGTTAATGGCATACAGAATAAAGTAATTTTAGCAGGGGGAGTTAATGGGGGAATTTTTAGAACAACAGACGGCGGGCAAAAATGGCAGTTTGTTCACCCCGATGCAGAAACTAGAAATATTTCTTGCTTGGCACAAGACCCAAGACCTGGACAAGAAAATACCTGGTATGCAGGTACAGGAGAACCTATTGGCGCCTCTGCAGGCTATCCGACAGGTTTTATTTTTGGTAATGGCATTTTAAAATCCACAGACAATGGGGCAACATGGACAAAACTTTCTATAACCAATGTGACAGACCCCACTCAGTTTATTTCTGAATGGAACTTTGTACATAAAATTGCTATTCACCCTATAACTGGAGATATTTATGCAGCCATCCACAGAAGAATTGTAAGATCTAGGGATGGAGGTCAGACCTGGCAAACAATTTTTATTTCTTTTAATAATATCCCAACTCTCGCTGTTGGTGGATTAGCAGATATCTTAATTTCTAGTAATGGAAGCAGGATTTTTGTTGCCATGTCGGGCAGAAATGCCGATCCTGCCCTTGCAGGTATTTTTGTTTCTACTAGCGGCGATCTAGGCTCCTTCACAAGAATAGCAGGAGGCAATCAAGGCGAACCAGATTTTGTTACAGGATGGAGAGCCTACAATAACACCACGAATGTGTCAGAAGAATTTATAAGTGGTTGGGGTAGAATTGTTCTTGCACTAGCGCCATCTAATGAAAACATATTGTATGCAATGGTTGAAAACACGGATCTAGCATCAGACAACAAACCAGAAGCAGATCTTTTCAGATGTAACTTGTCCACTCCAACACCAACATGGACCAACCTTACAAGCAATTTGACGGCACAAAGAAATTCTAGAAATTCCGGTACATCTACTAAATATCTAGAAACACAGGGAGCTTACTGCATGATGTTGGCAGTACACCCGACAGATCCAAATATTGTGCTTGCAGGAGGTGTAAACCTGTTTAGATCCACAGATGGATTTTCAACCAGAACCAATGTAAGGTTTGTAGGGGGGCTTGAATCAGGAAATACCTATACAGATAATCTTGGAACAAGTCATGTTGATTTTCATGGTTTTTCTTTTGAACCTGGAAACCCAAATCGTGTATTACTAAGCTCCGATGGTGGCTTAGGACAAATAGACAACATTACCACAAGTAATGTTGTGTGGAATTTTTTCAATGCACAAACAAATCTTACCCTCAACTCTCAGTACCAAACCCTACAATACTATCATGTTGGAATTGACCCAACTCCAGGTTCAAGAAATTTCTTTGGTGGTGCACAAGATAACTCAACTACATTCAGAGATAGATCAGGTCTTTTTGGAGATGTTTTATCAGACACAAGCGATCACTATATCATTTTGGGTGGAGATGGTTGTCAGGTTGGTATGACTAAAAAGAATGGCGCGGGTAACCAAGTGCTTTTCTGTGCTGCACAAAACGGGCAATTTTATAGGGCTAAACTGCCACCAGTTTCAGCAGCAGACTATGCAGCAATTAAACCTGAAAATACAGGGGAAGGACTATTCATTACCTATTTTCATTTAGACAATGACAATACAGACTTGTTGTATTATGCCACAGAAGATACCTTGTTTAGAACAAACAGTTCTACTACGGTAACACCAGCTACATGGACATTGATGGACAGTGTTCATCCAAAAGTTTTTGGTGACATATATTCGCTTGAAACAACTAAGGGACCTTATTCTACTTTAAATCATTTATTCATTGGCACAGGCGCTGGTAAAGTATATAAAATAAGAGACCCACAATCTCCAACAAGTTCAGTAGTTGAAATTACTCCTCCCGGTATGGCTGCAGGTGCTGTGGTAAGAGATATTGCAGTCAATCCTAGAAACCAAGACACCTTAATGCTAGTTGTGTCAAACTACAATGTGCAAAGTATTTTCTGGACTGGAAACGCTACTGCAGCAGCACCTGATTGGCAGTTGATTGAGGGTAATATCGCTACCCCATCAGTGAGAGCCTGTGAAATCATTGCCAAAACAACAGGGATTGAATATTATGTAGGAACATCTATTGGATTATTTAGTACGAAGCTCATTAATGGTTCCAATACTGTTTGGTACAGAGAAGTAGCACCAGCAGGTACACAAGCCGCTATGCTAAATGGAGCAGTAGTTAATACATTAGCCAGCAGATGGACAGATAACACGCTAGTGATTGGCACTCATGGTAACGGCATGTTTGCAACTGCACCTCTAGGAAACCCCGTGACAGTTGTTACTTCGGTATTTAATCCAATTAGAAATAATACCAACTTCATTAAAAATGTGTACCCTACAGTAACAAGAGATGTAGTGAAGTATGATGTTGGAAATATGTATGCCATCAAAAAAATGCACTTACAGGTAACAAGCCCATCTGGTGGAGTTGTCGTTAGAAAAGATATTCCTTATCAATCTGGAACAACTAATCTTGGGCATCTTCCTGCTGGCACTTACATATTAACGATTACTAGCAGCGACAACAAGTACCAGTCGACCAAAAAAATCATTAAAAATTAAAGACGCTGTAACACAGCTTTTCATCGATGTTTTGGATTGGTAAAGCTATTGGCGTCCTCCTTCACCCCTTGCTGTGGATTATTGCTTTAATTGGTTTATCCATTTTTACAAAACAGGTAAAAAGAAAATCACAGTTTCTAGTCGCGGCTTTTATCACAACTTTATTTTTCTCAAATATTTGGATCATCAGTAATTTAATGGCACCGTTTCATGAACCTCCACAGCCCATGAAAGCTGGTGAAGTTTATGAAACAGGTATTGTGTTAGGTGGAATGACCAGTTACGACAGAACAACCAAACAAGGGTATTTCAATATTTCATCTGACCGATTTATTCAAACTGCATTACTGTATAAGAAGGGCCATATCAAAAAAATCTTGGTCTCAGGCGGTCAAAATGGTGTAATCAAAGAAGATGATTTTTCTGAAGCTGCTTTTATAAAACACAACTTAATTGAACTGGGCATACCTGCTAATGAAATCTTGATTGAAGCATCTTCCAGGAATACGATTGAGAATGCAAAATTTTGCAAGGAAATATTACAGCAAAACAATTTAGACAATAAACCCATCGTCCTGATAACATCAGCCTTTCACATGCAAAGAGCTCGGTTCATTTTTGAGCAGCAAGGCTATGAGATAAGACCTTTCCCTTGTGCTCTTAGTATGTTACCTGGTGCAACATCCTTTAAAGCATACTATATCATTCCATCCACAAAAGCAATGGATTGGTGGCAAACCTTCTTGAAAGAATTAGCTGGCAGAGTTTATTTCGCAGTGAGCAATTAAAGCTTTCCCTTAATAAACTGCGCTAACCCATCTATTGGAATCCTTTCCTGTTGCATGGTATCACGATACCTGATGGTTACGGTACGATCTTCTTTGGTCTGATGATCGATAGTGACACAGAATGGTGTTCCAAGAGCATCCATTCTTCTGTAACGCTTACCAATGGTATCTTTTTCTTCATAGAAACAATAGAACTCATTTCTACAACTTGCCATGATTTCTTTTGCAATTTCTGGTAATCCTTCTTTTTTAAGCAAAGGCAAAACTGCAAGTTTAATCGGTGCGATTTTTGCTGGTATCTTCAGCACTACCCTGCTGTCTTCACTGCCATCTTCTTTGTTCCATTTTTCTTCTTGGTAGGCATGGCACAAAGTCAACAAGAACATACGATCCAAACCAATTGAAGTTTCAATTACAAAAGGAACATAATTCTGATTGATTTCAGGATCAAAATATTGTAGTTTCTTTCCACTGTACTGCTGATGACTCTTCAAATCGAAGTCAGTCCTGCTGTGAATACCCTCAACCTCTTTCCAACCAATTGGGAAGGCAAATTCAATATCGACAGCAGCATCAGCATAATGCGCTAATTTAACGTGATCATGATAGCGATAACTCTCCGCAGGAAATCCTAATGAAGTATGCCATTTCATACGCTCTTCCTTCCAATACGCATACCATTCTTGTTGCGTACCAGG
>JBDLUR010000030.1:0-3157 GCA_039805205.1 Bacteroidota bacterium | reverse complement strand
TCGGCATGAAACATAATTTTAATGCGGGTCCCAGTATCCTTCCTAAAGAAGTATTTGAAGAGGCCAGTCGCGCTATTTTAGATTTCAACGGAACGGGATTATCTATCCTCGAAATAGGTCATCGTACACCTTTATTTGAAGATGTACTTAATGAAGCTGTCACACTAGTCAAAGAGCTGATGAATTTGAACGACCAGAAGGAAGTTCTTTTCCTACACGGTGGTGCATCCACTCAGTTCTTCCAAATTCCCATGAATTTTCTTCCCAAGGATAAAAAAGCTGCCTATTTGGATGGAGGAGTTTGGGGAACCAAGGCCATCAAAGAAGCAAAGCAGTTTGGTAGTGTTGAAGTGGTTGCTTCATCAAAGGATAAAAATTACAGTTATATCCCCAAGGGATATGGTATACCTGAAGATGCTGTTTATTTCCACTATACTACCAACAATACTATTGAAGGAACGCAGATGAAGGAAATACCTACGACAAAGATTCCTTTGATTGCAGATATGAGTAGTGATATCTTGAGCGGGGGTATGGATTTCAATCAATTTTCATTGATTTATGCGGGCGCACAAAAGAATATTGGTGCTGCCGGAGTGAACTTAGTTGTGATTGATAAATCATTTGCAGAGACAGCCTCTTTGTCGGTCCCTTCAATGATGGATTATCGTCAGCATATCGCCAATGGTTCCATGCTCAATACTCCTCCTGTATTTGCTATCTATGTTTGTCTACTAACGTTGAGATGGTTGAAAAAGCAGGGTGGTATTGCAGGAATTGAAAAAATGAATCTGGAGAAGTCAGATCTACTGTACAGCACTTTGGAAAAATCTCCACTCTTTCATTTACCTGTTCCTCAGGAAGATCGCAGTCACATGAATGCTGTGTTCACCATGAAAGACCAGGCTTTAGAAAAATTGTTCCTCGACACTTGTAAGGCTGAAGGTATGGTTGGTGTTAAAGGCCACAGAAGTGTTGGTGGCTTTAGGGTTTCTATGTATAACGCTTTGTCGCTTGATAGTGTAAAAGCATTTACTGATATGGTAGCGAATTTCTCGAATCAATATGCATCTTAAAATATTTCTACAATGGCTATAGTGTTTCCTTTTAAAGCAGTCCGTCCACAACCTCAACACGCAGCTGGTGTTGCCGCTCCTCCCTACGATGTATTGTCGAGTGAAGAGGCCCGTGTTGCAGCTGCAAATGATCCTCTTACTTTTCTGCATGTAACCAAGTCGGAAATCGATATGCCTGCAGATTTGAGCATCTATGATCGTTCTGTTTATGAAAAGGCTAAAACAAATTTGTTGCAATTCATTGAACAAGGTGTTTTGTTCAAAGAGCAAACTGATTGCTACTACATCTATGAATTAATCATGGATGGAAGAAGTCAAACAGGTTTGGTATGCTGCTCTTCAGTAGATGATTATGAAAATGACATTATCAAAAAGCACGAATTCACCAGGCCTGAAAAAGAACAAGATCGAATCAATCACATCAGCATAACAGGGGCACAAACGGGTAATGTTTTTCTAGCCTACAGAAATGTAGATACATTAGATCATATTATTACAGTGTACAAGAAAGAGCAGCAACCTGTGTATAATTTTGTTGCAGTGGATGGTATCACCCATCGAGTATGGGTTATTGCAGATGTTACCTTGGTAAATGAGATAACAGCCATTTTTCAAAAAGAGGTCCCTTGTACCTATATAGCAGACGGACATCATCGTGCAGCCAGTGCTGCAAAAGTGAGAAATGAAGCCAATGGAGAGCATAATACAGAAGCAGATCGCTTTTTGACAACGCTTTTCCCTGCAAATGAATTGAAGATCATGCCGTATAACAGGGTGATCAAAGATTTAAATGGATTAAGTGTTGAAGATTTCATTGCTGCTTTACAAGAAGATTTCACGATTGCGACTGCTGATGCTGCAGTTGAACCGAAGTTGCTACATGAATTTGGAATGTATATAGCCGGACAGTGGTATCACTTGACTTCCTTGGAAGGTACGTTCACCAATGACCCTATTGGTGTATTGGATGTAACAATTCTTTCAAAGAATGTTTTTGAGAAATTATTGAATATTCAAGATCAGCGTACAGATAAGCGCATCGACTTCGTTGGTGGAATTAGGGGTTTACAAGAGTTGGAGAGGAGAGTGGACAGTGGAGAGATGAAACTTGCATTTAGTTTCTATCCGGTAAGCATTCAGCAACTCTTTGATATATCCGACAGCGGTGAGGTGATGCCTCCTAAGAGTACCTGGTTTGAGCCCAAATTGCGTGATGGATTATTAACACACCTGATCCGATAAAAATCTGGGTTCTTGCTTAACTTTGTTAGATAGCTATGAAAATCCTGAGAATTACCATATCCTTCTTATTTTTTGTGCAAATAGCTGCAGCACAGCAGACTGTCCAACAGTTGCGTGAAACGGCATTGGTATTTCAGCGTCAGCAAGATTATAGCAATACCATCATGGTGCTGGCAAAAGCATTAGAGATGGAGCCAGGCAATGTTGATGTATTGAGGGATGTTGCTTTCACCTATTATTTGTCTGGCGATTATGCAAAAGCAGCACAGCGTATTTTACCACTTACCGATTTAGAGTCAGCTGATGAACAGATTTTCCAAATAGCAGGTAGTGTTTTCAAGGAGTTGGAAGATTTTAAAACAGCAGAAAGACTTTATAAAAAAGGACTCAAGAAATTTGAAACAAGTGGGGCCTTGTACAGCGAGTTGGGTGAGTTGTTTTGGGGGCAACAAAAACCGGTTGAGGCAATTACTCATTGGGAAGCAGGTATGAAAATTGATCCTTCTTACTCCGGAAATTACTACCATGCTGCTAAATTTTATTTTGCTGCAGGTGATAAGTCGAGAAGCATAGTATATGGTGAAATCTTTGTGAACCTGGAAAGTTATTCTGTCCGATCAGCAGAGATAAAAATATTGTTGCTTGAATCTTACAAGCGCATTTATATGCCAGGTGACACCAAGAAGTATTTTGTCAAATCACCATCTCCTTTTGAAATTGATTTTCTCACCATCATGGGAAAACAAAATGAATTGTCGTTGCGTGGTATTACTCCAGAGTCATTACTAATTATTCGTTCTAGGTTCTTACTCGACTGGTTCAATGCGAATGAGAATAAA
>JBDLUR010000029.1:0-5776 GCA_039805205.1 Bacteroidota bacterium | reverse complement strand
TGAAAATGAGCAATTACTTTTTTGATTAATCCATCGCCTTGTAGTTCACTATCTTCTATAGTAGACATTACAATGAAATTTTTTAATTTCAAGAATTCAAGTGCTGGATTTTCTTTTTCATATCCTTTCGGCGGTCTGACTAGTTTTTCTTTAGTATCCAACGAGCCAAAATAGTTGATGAATTTTTTCTCAGTGATGATTTTATTGAATTCATCAAAGCTGTAATCAATTTCTTGTCGTATTTTATTTAAATCATCCCCCATTGGCATCCAGTAGCCACCGCCAATAAAACAGGCGCCTGGCTCAAGATGGAAATAATAACCTGCACATGCTATTTTCTTTCCCCCTTTGCTAAAACTTGCTCCAAAATTTGTTTTGTATGGATCTTTATTGGCACTGAATCTGACATCTCTATTTATTCTGAAAACACAATTTTTGGGTTGTATGTCTTGTAGTGTGTTATCAATAGGTTTCATTTTCTGAAGCACCTCGGAAACAAAAACAAGGTAATTTTCTTTAGCATTAGAATAGCTTGTTCGGTTATTGTCAAACCACTCTTTGAAATTATTCTTTTTTAGCTTTTTTAGAAAATCTATTGTTTCCTTTTTGATCATGTATCAAATGTCGGATAAAATTTGCCAATACAATAGGGTGCTTGTTGAACTTAAACATAAAATAACTGTTTTGATTTTCTTTATTAATTCTATTTTACAGTATAATATATCCATCATGAGATTACTTGCCATTTTGCTTTTGTCAACCCTTACAGTTTCTGCACAAATTGATCCACAAAAAGTGACAATCGCCAGAGATAGTTATGGGGTTCCACATATTTTCGCCAAATCTGATCCAGAGGTCTCCTATGGGTTGGCATGGGCACATGCTGAAGACGACTTTGCAAGTCTGCAAAGAATGGCTCTTCCTTCAAAAGGTTTGATGGGGAGGACTTTTGGCAAAACTGCTGTTGCCGCAGATTATGCATTTGCCTTATTCAGGTGTAGAGAAATCACCGAAGAGAAATGGCATACACTTTCTCCAGAATTTATAAAATTAATTACAGGGTATGTGCAGGGGTTAAATGATTATGCAGTAAAACATCCTGACGAGATTTTGAATAAGGATTTGTTTCCAATTACATTGCAAGACTATATAGCATCTTCAGTTTTAGCATTGACTGTCTTCAACGGAGCGGATCGTGTATTAGGTGCGATTTACTCTAATAATATCAATCCTGTTATTGATTACGACAAAATGGGCTCTAATGCCATTGCTGTTCATCCATCTAAAACATCGACCGGAGAGGCCTTTCTTGCCATTAATGCCCATCAGCCCAATGAAGGTCCCGAAGCTTTTTATGAAGCCCATGTAAACAGCGAAGAAGGATGGAATGCCTTGGGTGGATTACTAGCAGGGGGACCAGCTATTTTACATGGAGTAAATGAAAATTTGGGCTGGGCACATACGGTGAATCTTTGCGATAGAGTAGATGTATTTCAGTTACAAATGAACCCAAACAACAACAATCAATACATGTTTGATGGAGAGTGGATTGATCTTGAGAAAAAGAAAATCAAATTGAGAATTAAGGGAGTTCCGATTGCCGTCAGCCGAGATTTATTTTGGAGTAAATATGGTGCAACCATGAAGAATGACCAAGGTGTATTTTCTATTCGATTGGGAGCTAATATGGAGATACGTGCTTTGGAACAATGGTATAAAATGAACAAGGCGAAGAATTACACTGAGTTTTATAAAGCAATTAGTTTACAAGGTTTGTCCATGTTCAATATCATGTATGCGGATAGAAATGATACTATCTTTTATATCAACAATGCCTTGATGCCCATACGAAATAGTATTGGGAAATATGATTGGAAAAAAACTGTGCCAGGAAATGGTTCAGCTACTTTGTGGACTGATTTTCGTGCAATTACAAAATTACCACAGTATGTAAATCCCAAGAGCGGTTTCTTGTTCAATACCAATCATTCTTCTTTTTACGCTACTGCCGAAAGTGATAATCTTTCTCCACAACAATTTCCATTTGAAGATGGCTGGGAGACGAATCACAACAACAGAAGTGTCCGTTTTCTAGAAATATTCCCACAAACTGGTTCAGTTGCTTATGATGATTTCAAGAAAGTCAAATACGATCGTCGTTTGCCTCAGCAACTGCAATATCCTTATGGTATTGATACATTATTGATGATGACAGCAAAAGAATATCCGCAATATGATACGCTTTTGAATAATTTGAATGCCTGGGATAGATCAGGCGATCCTAATAGTAAAGGAGCTGCCGTGTTCTTATTGATTTATGAAAATGTTGCAGCTGCAATGCGCGGCAAAGATCCTCAAATATTGACCAAGGCTTTTTCAGAGCAGGTAATGGAAGCAGTGAAGATCTACATGTTGAAAAATTTTGGTACCATGGACCTTAGGCTCGGGGATATTCAAAAATTGGTAAGAGGTGATCAGGAATTTCCTGGTCCGGGTTTTCCTGATTTATTAGCACCAGAGTGGGGTGTTCCATTTAAAGATGGCAAAAGAAAAATTACTGGAGGTGATGCCTATATCGCATTTGTAAGATTTCCCAAAAATGGCCTGCCAATTATTGAAACATCAAATACATACGGCGCATCATCAAAACAGGGGAGTCCACATTTTGGTGATCAAGTCGATTTGTTTCTACAACAAAAGACTAAGCCAATGACACTCGATAAATCAGCTGTGATGAAAGCCGCAAAAAGAGTTTATCACCCAGGTGAATAGGTAATGAAGTTTATTCCTTAATTTCCGAGAAATAATATTTCATGCCAATTATACGTCATCTCACTAACGAAAAATAGTAGGAAGGATTCATCTCTACAATTTTGATTCCTTGCAGTATTATGCAAGAAAGTCAGTGGATTTATTAAATCAAGAAATAAAGAAATAATTATGCAGCTTAATATTTTTAAAGACAATGAAGCATTATCCAATTTCATGGCAGAACAACTAGTTGATCAATTAGTGGAGAAACCAAATTCTCTCATTTGTTTTGCTTCAGGAAATTCTCCAAAGAGAGCTGCTGCTTTATTTGTTGAAAAAGCAATTGAGAAAAATGTTGACACAACGCAATTCAAGTTTGTCGGATTGGATGAGTGGGTTGGGGTTGCTTCTACTACAAAAGGCAGTTGTCACCATGATTTCAAAGAATGGATATTCGATCCGCTTGGTATTCAAGCCAATCAATACCATGTATTTGATGGCACAACTTCCGATCTAGCTAAAGCCTGCAGAGAAATGGATGAATTTATTGCTCAAAATGGAGGTATCGATTTAATGATTGTAGGCATTGGAATGAACGGACATATTGGTTTCAATGAACCAGGGGTTGACTTTAATCAACTTTCTCATGTTGTACCCCTAGATGAAATAACTGCTACGGTTGGTCAGCAATATTTTGAACAATCTATGGAATTGAAATATGGCATCACTTTAGGTTTCCAACATTTATTACAATCTCAAAAAGTCTATTTGTTAGCGAATAGCAGCAAAAAAGCAGAAGTGGTAAAGCGTGCAATTGAAGGTGAAGTGGATGCGTCTTTTCCTGCTAGTATCATGCAGCAACATGTAAATGGTTTTATTTTGGTTGATGAAGCTGCCGCCGCTCTGCTTGCTTCTTAAAGTCAATTGATGTCGATTAGCCCTGCCATATTAATAAGAGTACTTTATTTTCTTGTTTTCTGTTGCACTGCCTCTTGGTTGCCTGTGCTGGCTGATTTTTGTCAGGATAAGGGATTGACACCTGCACAGATAAGTCTTGTATTGAGTACAACTCCCATCATGATGTTTGCCGTACAACCATTTTATGGCTTTTTAGCAGATCGATTTGGTTACAAGAAAAGTTTACTGATTGCATCTTCTCTTGCTGCAGTTAGTTATCTTTTTTATTTAGTTGAAGATGGATTTTATTGGATTTTATTGAGCACTTTCTTGATGTCCGTTTTTTATAATACTATTCAGCCTTTGTTAGATAGCTTGTCGTTGCAGTTGGTTGAAAAAGAAAAACGCCTTTCTTATGGATCATTAAGGGTAGCAGGTGCTTTAGGTTGGTCGGTTACAGGATTAATCATCGGACAAGTGATAGATCAATTTGATATACAATTCATTTTTATTGTCTCTTCAGTCAGTATGGTATTGGTTTTAATTTGTGCATTATTCATGCAGCAAGATGCTAAGGAAAAATTGAAAGTAGAGTCACTTACCATGAAAGGGGCATTGCAATTGATCAAGAACAAACAACTGCTTTTGTTATTAGCGGTTGTTGTACTGGTTTCAGTTGCCGGAACCTCCATATGGAATTTTTATTCATTGTACATGAAAGCAAATGGGGCATCAGCAACTTTGGTTGGTTATGGTTTATCCTTACAGGGTCTTTTTGAAATTCCTTTTTTTTATTTTTCAGCTCGGATTATAGGTAGGTGGGGTATGCGGACTACCTTATTAATTACTGTTTTAGCAACTGCTCTTCGGTTGGTGTTATACAGTGTAGTGAAGGTGCCAATAGCTGCACTTCCCATTGAAATTTTACATGGGATTTCTTGGTCGCTTTTCTGGGTGATCTGTGTGGAGTTGGTTTTCAAATTGGTGCAAAAGGAGTTATTGGCAACGGGACAATCATTGCTGTATGCTGCATATTATGGTGCAGGTGCTGTAATTGGTAATTATTGGGTTGGGTACTTAACCGCAGCCGGACTAAGTCTGTCAGTCTTGTTTTTAGTCAATGCAGGTGTGGTAATGCTCGCTGTTATTTTGATTGTAACTGCTTTACGCACCAGTCCACAAAATTGACAACCTGATCCTCAACAGCTGCATAAGGTCCTGATCGGTATGCACTAGATTGAATTCCCTTAAAATTGTTTTCGCACAATTGTCCGTCTTGTTCACCTGTAATTTCCCAGAAATCAGTGAGGTGTTTTAAGTCATAGTCTTTCCCTTCCTCTGCTTTTCCATCAACCAACCAGCAAAATTCAACATCAGTAGTCGAAGCATCAATAGGTGTGATACGCATGGTCCACATGTAATCACTTACAGCATCCACCCAAAAATTTGGATAATTAACTAGTCCTACTACACCTGCATCATGATCTTGATGATGTCCCATCGGAATAGAAACTTTTTTTCCATCTGTACTATAACTTTCAATTCCTGGTCTTAACGGATACCTGATGGCGTAGGTTGTTGTTCCAGGAGTAACTTCAATAAGTTTTGTTGCGAGTCCCTTTTCTGACCAGGTTTTATTTTTTTCATTAGTCAGCTCACTGGTATCTTCTCTTAGATTCGCACCAATTACTGCACTACAGTATTCGGGATGTGCTCCGCCACAGTGGTAACATTCTCTGAAATTTTCTGCAACCAATTTCCAATTGGCCCGAAGCGTATAGTTTTTCTGACAAGCAACTTTGGCTTCTTTGATATGGTAGGTTTTTACAAATGGCGCTAAGCTTTCCCTGATGGGAGAAAAGCTGGGGGGCTCTTTAGCAAGAGATATAAAAATAAGTCCTTCTACAACCTCAACTGCAATCGATCTCAGATTGTATTGTTCTTTGCAAAAATCATCAGGCATCATTCTAGCGTTGAGTAGCCTTCCATCTTTGTCAAATACCCATTGGTGGTAAGGACAAATTAACTTTGCTGCATGTCCCTTTTGTTCTAAACATATAGCAGATCCTCTGTGCGTGCAAGTATTGAAATGAGCGTGTACATCATCATTGTTTCCTTTAATGATGAT
>JBDLUR010000028.1:0-8646 GCA_039805205.1 Bacteroidota bacterium | reverse complement strand
AAATTGTTTTCTAACCTGCTTGGTGGTTTTGTATACAGGCCATGCGAAGCCTACAATAAACCTGTAGGCAAAATAAATAGCAAAGCCCAATAAGATATAACGTAACATGGTGCGAAGTTAGGCAAATGAAAAATCCAGCGGACAGCTTTTTGAAGAGTGGAAAATCTCGAGAGATTTTATTTTTCTTTATCGCCCTTTAATACATCACCAACTTTGTCTGCCATTTTGGACACAAGATTGCTTACACCATCTTGAAGTTTTTCACTTTCCATAAAACGGGTAACGATATCTGCCCAAAAATTAGATGTGCTGCGTTTTCCTCCAAAAACACTGTTGAGTGTCATGTTGAAATAATTTCCCTTTAGGTTTTGAAAATTATGATCGAGAGCGCTTTCTAGACTCTTCTGCTTCATTTTCAATTCCCGAATGGTCATATCCAGCTGGTCTATAGTTCTTATGCGTCTATTCATCTTAATAAAATTCATCTTCTTCCTCCTGTGTGGCGGTCTGAATAAACAGGCGGATCAAGGGGTTAAGAAATAAGGCTTTTCTAAATACTACGCCCAACAAGAGTATGAGGAGAAACACTCCACCACCACATAAAAATCCCATGGCAGCGCTGCCCAATAAATCAGCCATCAGCCAAGAGAAGGCAATTACGAGGAAAAGCAGAAAGAAAAGCACCATAAAGCTGATTAAAGTGATGAGAATCAGCATACTGAGTGTTCTCGAAAGGCTCCTTACGGAGGTCAGTTTCAAGATTTGGAGTCTGGTTTCAAAATAATCTGCAACCAAGCGTTTGTTTTCTTTGTAAAAATCATTCAGGTTGTCCGACATAGTTGGTCCGGTTAAGCATTAGTTCAAGACAAATTTGTCCTGAAAGTGAAGTTAATTAATCCCAACTAGTAATTCATGATGATGGTCAGTTAAGGGCCTGATCAAGAACTATTTTGCCAATTTCCCCATTTTCTCTATATTTGTACTCGAAACAGGAACAATTGAAGGGAACGGAGTCGTTCCCTTCTTTATTTCTATACCATGTCGAACGAAGCAAAAACATTGAAAATCAAGGAATTAGTGGAGGCTCTATTAGAAGCAGATCCTTCTGTTTTCCTAGTGAGGGTCCATATCAGGCCCATCAACAATATCTCTGTATATCTAGATGGTGATGAGGGAGTTACGATTGACAAATGCGTCAAATTGAACAGGGCCCTGTACAAACAAATCGTGGAACAAGGGGTATGTAACGATGGAGAATTCGCCTTGGAGGTCTCTTCCCCTGGTGTTGATGAGCCATTGTTATTGAATCGTCAGTACAGAAAGAACTTGGGTAGGGTAGTAGAGGTAACGACAAACGAAGGCAAGGAAATTGAAGGGAAATTGTTGGTTGTCGGTGACCAGGAAATTGAAATAGAGGAAGAGAAGGGTAAAGGAAAGAAGAAAGAGATAGTAAAGCACGTGCTTTCTTTCTCTGAAATAAAATCAACAGTGGTTAAAATCATATTTTAATAAAACAGACAAGAAAAAACGATAGGCTATGGCAAGTATCAATTTGATCGAGTCCTTCCAGGATTTTAAAGATGCGGAAAACATCGATCGTCCCACGCTCATGAAAGTGCTTGAGGATGTATTCAAGACTTTGCTTCGTAAGAAATATGGCTCTGATGAGAGTTTCGACGTCATTGTAAATACAGAAAAAGGCGACTTGGAGATTGTTCGTCACCGTATGATTGTTGAAGATGGTAAAGTAGAAAATCCTTTGATGGAGATCGAATACAGTGATGCCATTAAAATTGAGCCCGACTTCGAAGTAGGTGAAGAGTTGTATGAAGAGGTAGATATCATGGATTTTGGAAGAAGAGCTATTCTTGCTGCAAAGCAAACACTTGCTAGTCGCATTGGCGATTTGAAGAAGAATGCACTTGTTAAGAAATATGGAGATCGCGCTGGTGAAATCATCAATGCTGAAGTATACCAGGTTTGGAAGAAAGAAGTATTGTTGATTGATGAGGATGGAAATGAACTTATCCTTCCAAAATCAGAACAGATCCCTTCAGATTATTTCAAGAAAGGAGAGAGTATTCGCTCTGTAATCAAGAAGGTTGAATTGAAAAATAACGCACCAGTAATTATCCTTTCAAGAACACATCCTTCTTTCCTTGCCAAGTTGCTTGAGATTGAGGTTCCAGAAATATTTGATGGCTTGATTGTGATTAAGAAAATTGTACGTGAGCCAGGTGAGCGTGCTAAAGTTGCCGTAGAAAGCTTCGATGATCGTATCGATCCAGTAGGCGCTTGTGTGGGTATGAAAGGTAGCCGTATTCATGGTATTGTGCGTGAATTGAAAAATGAAAATATCGATGTCATCAACTTTACCAATAACATTCAGTTGTTGATTCAACGTTCGTTGACACCGGCAAAGATTACACGCATGAATATTGATAATGAAGGTAAGCGTGCTGAAGTTTTTGTTTCACCTGACCAAGTATCATTAGCAATTGGTAAGCGTGGTGTAAACATCAAGTTGGCTGAAGAGTTGACTGGTTTCAATATCGATGTTTACAGGGATAACGAAGGAGAAATGGCCGAATACGACATCGATCTTGATGAATTTAGCGATGAAATTGAAGGTTGGATCATTGAGGAGTTGAAGCGTATTGGTTGTGATACCGCACGCAGTGTGTTGGATTTGACTGCTACTGAACTTGAGCGCAGGACAGATCTAGAAAAAGAAACTATTGAAGAATTGCGTGATATTTTGAGGGCTGAGTTCGATAAGGACTAGTAGTTATCATAATAAAAGCAACAAAAAGAAAAATAGCATAAAAGCTTAAGGAGGATAAATGTCAGAATCAAATACACCCAGGTTAATGGCTGCGGCCAAAGAGTTCAACATCGGTAAAGACACGTTGGTGGACTTTCTTGTATCGAAGGGATTCAGCAAAGATGATCTAAAGCCAACATCAAAGTTGACCGAAGACATGTACTTTTCTTTGCAACAAGAATTTTCTTCAGACAAGGCTGCAAAGGCAAAGAGCGACGCCATTGAAATTCCAAAGGGCGCTGCTACTGAAGCGAAGAAGAAGAAAGATGAGGAAGAGATTGTATTTAAAAAAGATACTAAGAAAAAAGCTGAAGTAGTTGAGCCAGAACAGCCAAAGGTTGTTGAGGCGGCTGCTCCTGCACCAGTGGTGGCTCCTGCTACTCCTGCACCTACACCTATTCCAGCACCTGCTCCAACGGATTTTGTAAAAATTGAAGCACCTGAATTAGGGGGTCCGAAAATCCTTGATAAAATTGATCTTGACGCATTGGATTCTTCAACACGACCAAAGAAAGGGGCTGCTAAAAAGAAAGAGCCAATTGCTGAGGAAGTTCCTGCTGTTGAGCCTGAAGCAACTGAAGAAATTGTTGTACCAGTTGTAGAAGCAACTCCGGCAACTCCTGTAACTCCTGCACCACCAGTTGTTGAGGTTATAGAGAAAGTCAAAATTGAAGCGCCAGAGTTGGAAGGTCCAAAAATCATTGGTAAAATTGATTTGGCACCAACTCAAGATGATAAAAGTAGAGCAGCCAGTGATGAAAAGAGAAAAAGAAAGCGCATCCCTATTGAGAAGAAAGATATTGAAAGGTCAAAGCCTTCTATCCAGAAAGGTGGATCAGCTCCAGCTCCTCAACGTCCTTCTGCACCTAGAACAGGTTCGGGAATGCGAGCGGTTAAACGTGGTGAAGTAAGAGAGATTGACGAAAAAGAAATTCAGAATAAGATCAAAGAAACGCAAGCCAAACTTTCGGGTGGCGGCGGATCAAAAGCCAAGATTACCAAGTCTAAATTACGCCGCTTGAAGCGTGAAGAAATGGAGGCTGGTGCAGAAGGTGAAGTGGATAACAAAATCCAGTTGACGGAATTCATCAGTGTAAGTGAGTTGGCTAGTTTGTTAGATGTAAGTTTTGCTGAAATCATTGGTAAGTGTATGAGCCTGGGTATCATGGTATCTATCAACCAGCGCTTGGATGCAGAGGTAATTGAATTGGTTGCAGGTGAGTTTGGATTTGAGGTAGAGTTCATTGATATGGAAAAGCAAATGGAAATGGAAGAAGAGGAAGAAGCAGATAATGCTGATGACCTCAAGCCCCGTGCTCCAATTGTAACCATCATGGGTCACGTTGACCATGGTAAGACTTCTTTGCTCGACTATATCCGTAACGCGAATGTAGTTGCAGGTGAGGCCGGTGGTATCACACAGCACATTGGTGCATACCACGTAGATCTTCCAAATGGTAAGTCAATCGCCTTCCTTGATACACCTGGTCACGAGGCCTTCACAGCGATGCGTGCTCGTGGTGCCAAGGTAACCGACCTTGCTGTAATTGTGATTGCAGCAGATGATGCGGTGATGCCACAAACAAAAGAAGCCATCAGCCACGCACAGGCTGCAGGTGTTCCCATGATTTTTGCCATCAATAAAATAGATCGCGATGGTGCTAACCCTCAAAAGATCTATGAGCAACTTTCAGGAATGAATATCCTTGTTGAAGAATGGGGTGGAAAATTCCAAAGCCAAGAGATTGCAGCAAAATCAGGATTGAACGTAGATAAGTTATTAGAGAAAATATTGCTTGAAGCAGAGATGCTTGACTTGAAAGCTAATCCAGAAAAAGAAGCATCTGGTACCGTGATAGAGGCTACTTTGGATAAAGGTAGAGGCTATGTGGCTACTATTTTGGTTCAAAATGGTACGTTGCGCCAAGGAGATTTGGTGGTAAGCGGACAATACTACGGTAGGGTTAAAGCGATGATGAACGAAAGAAATCACCGTGTTGATACCATACCACCTTCAAGTCCTGTATTGATTCTTGGTTTGAATGGTGCACCACAAGCTGGTGAGAAATTCAAAGTATACGAAGATGAAGCTGATGCAAAAGAAATAGCCAATAGAAGAGCACAGATCATTCGTGAGCAGGGAATCAGAACCAAGAAACATATCACGCTTGATGAGATTGGTCGTCGTTTGGCATTGGGTAACTTCAAAGAATTGAACATCATCATCAAAGGTGACGTGGATGGTTCTGTGGAAGCATTGAGTGACTCACTTCAGAAACTTTCTACCCAAGAGGTGGCTATTAAAGTGGTGCATAAGGCAGTGGGACAAATCACAGAGAGTGATGTATTGTTGGCAACAGCATCTGATGCCATCATCATTGGTTTCAATGTTCGTCCTTCTTTACAAGCTAACAAAATCGCAGAAAGCGAAGGTGTGGAAATCAAGTTGTACTCAATTATCTATACCGTTATCGAAGATATCAAGAGCGCGATGGAAGGTATGCTTGAGCCAAAAATTGAAGAGAAAATTGTGGCCAACGTTGAGATTCGTGAAGTTTACAAGTTTGATAAAGCTACAGTTGCGGGTTGTTATGTACTCGATGGAAAAATCAGCCGAAACAGCAAAATCCGTATCATCCGTGATGGTATCGTTGAATACCCTAAAGGTGAAGGTGCCAATGCAGAATTGGGCAGCTTGAAACGCTACAAGGATGATGCTAAGGATGTAAGTGCGGGTATGGAATGCGGATTGACCGTGAAGAACTACAATGATATTCGTGTAGGTGACGTAATTGAAGCTTACGAAGAAACAGAAGTTAAGAGAACACTCTAAAAGGGGAGATAATCCTGATGGGCCTAGGCAAATTAGGATTATCTTAACCAATAAGCCATTAACTTGGTGATTGAATTATGCGCATGAAAAGGATACTGACTTTGTTGTTTTTTGTAGCGATGGCCTTTTCTTCTAAGGCACAATCTGCAAAACTGCTCGCTGATAAAATCATTGCCATTGTTGGTGATAAGATTGTCTTGAAAAGCGATATCGTCAATTATATAGACGACTTAAAACGCCAGGGGAATGAAATCCCGCCGAATACAGAATGTGTTTTATTGGAAAAAATGATGCAGGATAAAGCCTTGATTCTGCAAGCCGAAAAAGACTCACTTCCTATTTCTGATGAAGAAGTGGAAGCAGAGTTAGATCAGCGTATACGTTATTTTATTTCACAGTATGGTGGAAAGGAAGCTTTCGAGCAAATCGCCGGTAGAACCATCTATCAGGTAAAAGAAGATTTTAGAAAGTCGATTCGTGAAGGTCGTTTAGCCCGTTCAATGCGTGAGAAAATTGTGGAGCTGGTAAAAATCACTCCCAATGAAGTAAGGGATTATTACAACAAGATTCCAACTGATAGTCTGCCGTTTTATGAAACTGAATTGGTGATTGGTCAGGTTGTAATGCATCCCAAAGCAGGAAGAGAGTTGGAGAAATTTGCTCAAGATGAACTGGCTGATTACAAACGACAAGTTGAAGCCGGTCAGAAATCTTTTGAAACACTCGCTCGTCTCTACACAGAAGATCCAGGTAGTAAGCAGAATGGCGGTAGATATGAAATCAACAGAAACGAAAAGACCTGGGATCCTGATTTCAAAAATGCAGCTTTCCGTTTAAAGGAAGGTCAGGTTTCACCTGTTATTAAATCTAAATTTGGCTATCACATCATTCAAATGGTAAGTCGTAATGGTGATGACGCTGTTATTCGCCATATTTTGAGAGTTCCTCAATTACAAGATGAAGATGTTGAGTTAACAAGAACCAAGCTCGACTCTATTCGAATAAAATTACTTGATGGTTCACTTGCTTTTGGAGAAGCTGTTGATAAATATAGCGATGACCAAAACAGTAAGTTTACCGCCGGTATCATGATGGGACAAGGTGGAAACTTTGTTACTATTGATGAATTAGACAAAAGTCTTATTCCTTATTTGGATAAATTGAAAGTAGGTGATTATTCTACACCTATCGTTTACAAAGATGAACAAGATAAACAAGCTGTTAGGATTGTTTATCTGCAAGCCAGGACTGAACCTCATAGAGAGAATCTTAGGGATGATTATGACAGGGTTGCTCAACGTGCCTTGGAGGAGAAGAAGGACAAAGTGATTGAAAAATGGTTCCAGAGCAAACTTCCTACCTATTATGTGATGGTGGATAAGGATTTTCATCAGTGTGAGTCTCTCAAATCACAGTTTCCTAACTACGTGAGCAAATAACAGATCGATATTTTTTTAATGTTCTGTTTTTAAAGTGTAATTTAGCTGCTCTCATTTTGCCTTATGAGTGATGCAATAAAACACGAGTGTGGTCTAGCTTTCATCAGACTCCGCAAGCCTTTTTCTTACTACCAGCAACAACACGGTACGGCACTTTATGGCCTAAACAAACTGTATCTCCTGATGGAGAAGCAGCACAATAGGGGTCAGGATGGCGCTGGTATTGCCGCTGTGAAATTAAATGCAGAACCGGGTTATCCTTTCATGCACAGATTGCGCAGTATTGCAACACAATCTATTGCTGATTTATTCAGTCAGGTAGGTAAGGAAATCAACGAATTGGAAAAATTCCAACCGGAAATCAGGAAGCACCCTGGAATGATGAAAGGTCACCTGAATTTTATGGGTGAATTACTTTTGGGCCATCTGCGTTATGGAACCCAGGGAAAGAACAATGTGGAGTATTGCCATCCTTTTATAAAGAGAGATATCATACCAGCCAGAAATCTTGCTTTGGCAGGCAATTTCAATCTTGTCAATACAGAAGAGCTTTTTGATTTGGTGAACATTACCCCTGGTGATTTTCAAAAGCACAGCGACTTAGCTGCGATGATGGAAGTGGTGCATCATTTTCTTGTAAAGGAGGATGAAGCAAATCCAGGTCATATGGATGTTGCAGCCGCATTGAGAAAAGCATTTGTACATTTTGATGGCGGTTATCATGTAAGTGGCCTAATTGGCAATGGTCATTCTTTTGCCGTTAGGGATGCTCATGGTATACGTCCAGCATATTATTATATCAATGATGAGGTAATTGTTGCTGCTTCTGAAAGGGCAGCTATTAGAACCAGCTTTAACGTAGGTGAAAACGAAGTAAAAGAGTTGATGCCTGGTCAGGGATTAGTGGTCAAGAGTGATGGTAGTTATACCATTGAACAAATACTAGAACCCAAAGAGCGTAGGGCTTGTAGTTTTGAGCGTATTTATTTTTCACGTGGTGGTGATGAAAAAATTTACAGAGAACGTATCGGCCTCGGTTACCGTTTGAGTAACAATGTACTCAAGGCAATTAATAATGATTTAAAGCATACTATTTTCTCTTTTATTCCTAATACAGCAGAAGTTGCTTTCTATGGATTGTTAAAGGGAATGGAAGACTTCTTGAACCAGATCAAGGTCCAACGCATCATGGCATGGGACAAAGATTTTGATGAGGAGAAGCTATCTGAAATGGTCAACAGGAAAATCCGTGTTGAAAAAATTGCCATCAAGGATGTGAAGATGCGTACTTTCATCACTGAAGATGCCAATCGATCTGAAATGGTACAACACGTGTATGATATTACGTATGGTACAGTTGAGAAAGATGTTGATACACTTGTAGTTATAGATGATTCAATTGTTAGGGGTACAACTTTGAAAGAGAGTATTGTAAGAATGCTTTCTAGGTTATCGCCTAAAAAAATAATTGTGGTTTCTTCTGCTCCACAAATTCGTTACCCTGATTGTTATGGAATTGACATGAGTAAGCTCGGTGATTTCATAGCCTT